>CAZHOV010000061.1:0-29928 GCA_964534315.1 uncultured Saprospiraceae bacterium
GCTCTCACCACACCACATTGGGGATCAAATAGTCCTTTACATATTCTTCAATTCCCTCTTCTAGGGAATAAAAAGGTCGGTCGTAGCCGACCGATCGAAGTTTTTGCATATCAGCTTCGGTAAAGTATTGGTAGGTATCGCGAATATCTTCGGGAGTATCGATGAAGGAGATATTGGGCTCCAGGCCCATTGCTTTAAAGGTATTGGTGGACAGGTCAAAGAAAGTGCGGGCTTTACCGGTGCCCACGTTATATAAGCCATTTTCAGGTTGATTTTTATAAAGAAAATAGCATATTTCTGCAACATCTTTGATATAAATGAAATCACGTTTTTGCTCGCCATCTTTAAAATCGGGATGGTGAGAGCGAAATAGCTTCATCCCGCCCGTCTCGTTAATTTGGTTGTAAGTATGAAAAATAACGGAAGCCATTCTGCCTTTGTGGTATTCATTAGGGCCATAAACATTGAAAAACTTAAGTCCCGCCCAAAAGGGAGGGGTTTTCTCCTGTTGGAGCATCCATTTGTCAAACTCATTTTTGGAAACGCCATAGGGATTGAGCGGCTCCAGCTTTTCCACCAAATCGTGATCATCCTTAAAACCATGCTCTCCTCCGCCGTAAGTAGCAGCACTTGATGCATATATCAACGGAATCTGATATTCGGTACATATCCGCCAGATATCTTTAGAGTAGTTGACATTTAAGTGATCGAAAATTGACGTATCTTTTTCGGTGGTATCTGTCCGCGCCCCCAGATGAAAGACAAAGTCAATGGTAGAATGCGCCCGCTCAAACCACCCCAGAAAAATATCGCGGTGGATAAATTCCCGGACGAATTTCATATTTTCTTCCAGGTTTCGCTTTTTGTAGTCTTTGTAGAAATCGTCTACGACCAATAGATCTTTATAATGCCCCTCTTCATTTAATTTTTGGGTCAGGCAACTCCCTATAAATCCGTAAGCACCAGTTATTACGATCATCGAGCTTGGTTAAAATGGATAAATAAATTCTCAGTAGGCGAAATTAGAGATTGACAAGGGAAGTTCCAAATTTTAAGGGGAGGTAAACAATAATTCCGTCCCGCAATATTCCTTATTGTGGGACGAAATGATTCGAGTTTACCATATCAATTGCACATTGTTAATTGCACATTGTTATCGCTCCTCTGCCATATAATACTCGATCGGAGGACAAGTACACACCAGGTGCCGATCTCCGTAGGCATTATCTACGCGGGCGACGGCAGGCCAGAATTTGCTGCGACTGCGCAGGAACGGTAATGCGTAGGCCGCCTTCTCCCGGCTGTACGCATGATTCCAATCGTCTGAAGCCACTTCTTGCATAGTGTGGGGGGCGTTATGCAGTACATTATCGTCTTTATCCGCTTCGCCGGTAGCGATTTCGTCTATTTCTTTTCGTATCTGAATGAGGGCATCACAGAAGCGATCGAGTTCATCCTTATCTTCACTTTCCGTAGGCTCGATCATAACAGTGCCTGGTACAGGAAAAGAAAGCGTTGGCGCGTGGAAACTGTAGTCCATCAATCGCTTGGCAATATCTTCAGCGCTAATCCCCAGCGACTTAAACTGCCGGAGATCAACAATAAATTCATGCGCCGCTCTTCCATTTTCACCAGAATACAAGATCTGGTAATGATCTTCCAATCTGGATTTGATATAGTTGGAATTCAGAATGGCATATTCAGTTGCTTTACGTAAGCCCGTTTTACCTAACATCTTGATATACCCATAGGAGATCAATAAAATACTCGCACTACCCCATGGAGCTGATGCTACAGCAGGAACGCCCTGCTCACCTCCTGTTTCTACAAAATGGTGCTTGGGTAAAAATGGTGCTAACTTCGAATTTACACAAATAGGGCCCATCCCTGGTCCTCCACCTCCGTGCGGGATAGCAAAGGTCTTGTGGAGATTCAGGTGACATACATCTGCGTGAATAGCTCCGGGGGTAGTCAATCCTACCTGGGCATTCATGTTGGCACCATCCATGTAAACCAGACCGCCATTTTCGTGTATAATATCGCAGACCTCCTTGATATGTGTTTCGAACACCCCGTGTGTAGAAGGATAGGTGATCATTAGGGCACCCAGATGTTCTTTATTGGCTTCTGCTTTTTCACGCAGATCATCAATATCAATATTTCCGTGATCATCGGTTTTGATCACGATCACATTCATTCCCGCCATTACGGAACTCGCAGGATTAGTACCATGAGCCGAGGAAGGAACTAAGGTTATATTCCGATGACGGTTACCATTGGCAATATGATAAGCCCTAATGGTCAATAAGCCGGTAAATTCGCCTTGAGCGCCGGAATTGGGCTGCAGCGAACAAGCTTCGAAACCGGTGATCTCAGAAAGGTCTCTTTCCAGTTCCTTAAAAATTTGCTGGTATCCCTCTGTTTGATCCAGCGGCACGAAAGGATGAATATTGGCAAATTCAGGCCAGCTTATAGGTTCCAATTCTACTGCCGCATTCAATTTCATCGTACAAGAGCCTAAGGAGATCATGGAATGAACAAGCGATAAGTCTTTATTTTCCAGACTCTTAAGGTAGCGCATCATTTTCGTTTCTGTATGGTGGGATTTGAATACCGGATGAGTCATATACTCACTGGTACGCACCAATCCTTCCGGGAAGGCATAGTCGTGGTTAGCTTTCACTTCTGTTTCAAAACTTTCGTATCCGGTAGCTTTCGCAAAGATAGAGCAGATTTCGTCAATATCTTCCATTAATACCGTCTCATCTAATGCAATCTGAATGCCCTTATCCGTATACCAGAAGTTGATTTCATGTTCTAAAGCCGTTTTTCGTACCTTTTCCTTAGTGGCCTCATCGCAGGGGATAGAGATGGTATCAAAAAAATGATCGGTAGCCAGCGTTATTTTAACATCCTTTAGATTTTGAGCTAATACCCGAGTAAGTTGATGAACGCGTTCAGCGATAGCCTTGATTCCTCTTGGGCCGTGATAAACCCCGTACATTCCTGCCATAACAGCCAACAATGCCTGGGCGGTACAAATATTTGAAGTTGCTTTTTCTCTTCGAATATGTTGCTCTCTGGTCTGCAAAGCCATTCGATAGGCCTGATCTTCGTGACGATCCTGCGAAACGCCAATGATCCTTCCGGGTATATTTCTTTTGAAATCCTCTCTGGTAGCAAAGTAAGCGGCATGAGGACCACCATAGCCCATGGGTACACCAAAACGCTGGGTATTTCCCACAACTGCATCAGCACCCCATTCACCCGGAGGCATTAATAACGCCAGGCTTAGAATATCAGCGGCAACGGTGATATAAATATCCTGGCTTTTCATCTTTTCAGCAAAAGCCCGGTAGTCTTCTACTTCACCTTCCATATTGGGGTATTGAAGCACTACGCCAAAGGTCCTGTCTATAGGTTCAAATGACTCCCAATCGCCATGAATAATCTTGATGTCTAAAGGCTCGCAGCGGGTGCGTAAGACGTCAATAGTATGCTCATAAACACCTTTATCTACAAAGATTTCATTAATCGCGTCTCCTTTGTTGCGCTTATTTTTCAAAGCGTAAAACATATGAACTGCCTCTGAAACAGCAGTACCTTCATCTAATAAAGAAGCATTGGCAATCGTCAATCCGGTCAGGTCGCTCACCATCGTCTGGAAGTTAAGGAGCGCTTCTAAACGCCCTTGGGCGATTTCCGCCTGATAGGGCGTATACTGGGTATACCAACCCGGGTTCTGAAAAACATTTCTAAGAATGACAGAAGGAGTGATCGTACCATTAAAGCCCTGTCCGATATAAGATCTGAAAACCTTATTTTGGTTGGCAATTCCCTTCAACATTTTAAAATATTCGAACTCAGTGATCGCTTCCGGCAAATCTAATTCCTTATTTAGTCTAATTCCCGAAGGAACTGTTTCGTCAATCAACTGATCAAGCGAATCCACCCCAATGGTCTTGAGCATCTCCTTGAGCTCTTCTTCGCTAATCCCGATATGTCGATTAACAAATTGATCGTAAGCAGCAATTTTGTTAGTCATTATCCTGGTTTTTCAACTTATTTAATGAAATTTTCTTTTAGTGTAATCATTTCCTACCAAAATTGTTCAAAGCCAAATTTTAAGAAGTAAACTTAGCCTTTGTCAGGCTGATCACAAAGCAAAAATAGTGATAATTTTATTGTTTAGGTATTGATAAAGCGTTCTTATAAAAACACAAAAATTTACAACCTCCTTTTGATTCCTAATTATCCATTCCTCATTACTCCTTATCCATTGCTCATTATTCACTACTCATCACTCATTATCCATTGCTTCTACCTGTTGTTCTAGCCAAGACTTATTGGCCAGCGGGTCAATACGTTGCAGGCGGTTGCGCTGCTCTTCCAACTTATACTGAAACACTTCAGCTTTCATTAATCGACGATTTTCTTTCAAGTCGAATAATTGTTTGGTGAAATTGATAAAATTCAAGTTGGCTTTTCGTTTATAATCGCCTAAAGATTTGTTGCGACTTATATATTTCCGAAAAGCCTGAAGAAGTGCATAGAGAGCCTCCCCCTCGTTTAGCGTGAAATAGCTCTTTACCTGTATGATCTTTGCCCCAAGATGATAGGAAGAATCGGTAAATTCAACGTGGTGTAGCGTCTGTAATGCTGAATGATAATCCTGTTGTTCAAAAAAAAGAGCCGCCATATTATAAGCTGCTGCATTTTGCTGCTCTTCCGGCAAAAGCTTTTGAATGTAGGTCTCAATAAACCGGCGGGTCCACTCAAAGTCTCGAATGCGCAGACCTACCGTTACAATATTTTTGAAATCCCACTGAGTAAGGTAACCATTCTTGTAGATTAACTCCTGCTCTAATATTTCCTGGTACAACTGGTGAACTTCCTGGTAATAAACACTTTTTCCACTATTGATCTGGCTAATACAAAAGTTAAGCGCATAATTGTACAAAACCCATAATTCTTCTTTCGGAAAAAGATCAATGTTTTTATTTAGAATCTGTCTAAACTTCAAAAAAAAGGGCTCCGGGTGCTCATTTTGTAATAATTCATAAGCAGTAAGGTACACCTCCAGGGCAGGGAAGGCAGGGAAGGCGGAGATGTCGAAATCGTCAGATGCTATCCAGGATACGATTTGTTCGATATGATTACAATGATAGGAGGCCTTGATCACCTTATTGCGACTAACCATATCACAGGCTATTCTTAATTTGCGCAGCAGGTAGAAACGGTCAATAGCTCGATCTTTCAACTGAAGATTGGGATCAAAACTCCGTTCGGAACCGGCCATAAAGTATTGGTCTTTCCATTCGTAATAACTCCATTGAAAAAAAGCAAAATCATAACTTCTGGTTGGAAATGCATCTATGGCTTTTTCGAACCGATCTGCTGTCCTTCGGGCATGAAAAAGCGCCTCGCGATGGAGCAACTCCTCTAATAAATGAGGATAGCTGTTGACCGGACTCTTTTTAATTTTATGAATAATTAAAAACTGATAAGCCAATTGTAAGGTCTGTGAAACCAAACTATTTATTTTTTGCTCACTATAAACCTCCTTGAGAAATAATTTCTTAAACACCCCTTCCTTGGTTAACTTTGAATGAGTATAATCAGGTGCAAAGGCCGATAAGTAACCGCACAGCTGCCGGATGTCCTTATTGCGGTTGAAGTAGGGAGATTCCACAAATTCCCGGAAAGCTTTAAGCTCTTTTGCCGAAAACTTTTTTAACAAATCAACCAGCTTTGTATTGATCATTTATATATAATTTTTATAAAAATATATGTTTATTGCTTGTTGTTCAGCAAAATAAAATAAAATCAAACATTAAAATATTAAATAAATCTTTCAAAATGTACTTTTTCTGGCCTCTTTTTCCACTTACATTTGTATTGTGCGAAATAAAATTTACCAATTCCAAATACATGACGCTATGAAAAAGCTGTTTTTTATTATTTTTTGTTTTCTTCTTTCCCATCTGACAATTGCCCAGATCACGGTCGACTTCACCTATTCTGTCGATACGATAACTTGTGACAACCCGTTTCCCTTGTTTACCGGAACGGATAATTCCACCTCCTCTGCTGGTGAAATCGTCCAGTGGTTGTGGTATGATATGGTAGGTCCTGTTTTCGATACCACCTCCTCCCCTTCTTTCAATATCGATCCGGCAGTCAATTCCATCTGCCTGAAAGTATGGGACGATCAAGGAAATGTGGACTCGCTCTGTGAGCCTATCATCTACGCCTTCAATAATTTCCAGCCGGTAGCCGATGCCGGATTTGATCAGACTATCAACTGCGCGGTTTCTCAAGTCGTATTGGATGGCAGCGGATCGGATCAGGGACCGGATTATGCTTACCAATGGAACACCGCCAATGGAATCATTCTTTCCGGTGCCAATACGCTGACCCCAGTGGTGGCCTCAGCAGGAGTATATGAATTGGTTTTAACCAATACATCAACGGGATGCACCAATCAGGATGAGGTGATCGTCATAGAGGATTTACAAATACCCTCTATTGCCTTATTTCCAAATGAGTTTACGATTTGCTCCTCCTCGCTTACCCTCAACTTTTCCAACTTTCCTGACGGTCCCGATTATGTCTTCAACTGGTCTGTCGAGGGAGCTGTAGGCGAGATCATTGACCAATCCAATCCGGAAATGCCGATCGTCGGAGGGCCGGGAGTGTATGCATTGGAGATCATGGACATAAACAATGGATGTACCGACGAAACTTATGTAACTGTTCATGGAGATACCGCTGGCCATGTTACTGTCGGGAATGTCATTATTTCATCTCCCTCCTGTTCAGGGGGGACGGACGGATCAATCGAATTGGAGATTTATTGTGGAACACCTCCCTATGAATACGAATGGAGTGACGGCTATGATCAGGGACCGGTGTACACGAGTATCCCGGCAGGGATCTATACGGTAACTGTCACCGATGCCAATGACAGCATTTATATACCGGTTTCCATTGTGGTCGGTAACCCCGCCCCATTAAATTCAACGGTTACCGGTCCAGGCAGCATATGCCCCGGAGACGATCTGTGCCTGGACGTTGTGGTATCCGGAGGATGTGCCCCCTATGAATACCTTTGGGACAATAACGGAATTGATCCAAACAATTGCTTTCCTGCTCCGACATCGGGTGATTATTGCGTAACGGTCACCGATTGCAATGGCTGCTCGGTGGTTGAATGTTTCAACCTCTCTCTCCCTAATCCTATCGAGATCACATTGGAAGATTATATTTGTACACCACTAGACGGAAGTGGTATGGGATTAATCGACATCTCTGTAATGGGTGGAACACCACCCTATTTATACAGTTGGAATAACGGGGAGATGACTCAGGATATACAAACTTCCTCTCCCTTAGATGCCTATGCATTAACGATTACCGATGCAGTGGGGTGCACAGAAGAACGATTACCTCCCTGGCACGATCCGATTATCTTAGCGGAAACACCGGATACCAGCTTCTGCGTTGGCGATCAGTTGACCCTGTCAATTAGTGCACCCAATGCTGATTCTATTAATTGGTTCAGTAACAATAACGAAGTATTTAGCTGTACCAATTGTGAAGTAACCACAGTAGAAATCCTGCCTTCTACCGATTGGTTTGGTATTATTGCTTTTGCAGAAGGCTCTTGTTTCGATACCGCTCAAATATGGGTTGATCCTATCCTCGATTGTGTATGGCCGGGCGATACAGACACCAATGGAGTGGTCAATAATTTTGACCTGTTGCCTATCGGCTTGGCATATGACTCGGTCGGGCCGCCCAGGCAGTTGGCGACTATCGGATGGTACGGTCAGGAAGCAAGTGACTGGCCGCAATTTCTAGACACGGTACAAGTCAATTATAAACATATTGATACAGATGGGAATGGCTTAATTGACGCAAATGACACTTTGGCCATCACTCAAAATTTTGGAAACACCCACAACTTTCTGCCAGGGGCAGAGGAAAATTTCCTCGATGAGCTACCTGTTTCAGATGCACTACAAGTCATTCCCTTCTATGTACAACCCGACACTCTCATTCCCGGAGCGACGGCTGATTTACCGGTTATTTTAGGCGATATGATGAATCCGGTTCAAGATTTGTACGGGATGGCCTTCACGATCAACTATGACACAAGCGTTGTCGAATTTGGTTCAGCCAAAGCCTCTTTTTCAACTTCCTGGTTAGGTAACGACAATCAAGATATGATCACCTTACAGCAAGGCCACCCGCAATCTGGACAAGTAGACCTGGCTCTTACCCGTATTGACGGTGTCAATGTCTCGGGGAATGGACAAATTGCTACTTTTACGATCATTATTCAGGATGATATTCTGCTTTTACAACAGCAAAATAATTTTGGAGGTGGAAACAATCCGGTTAATGCCGCCTTTTCCATTGACGATGTCTATCTGATCAATTTTGAACAGGAGTTGATTCCTGTAGAGCCGCAGACTACAGAATCTATTATTGCAAGTGGGCCGGTAAATATAGAAAAGCCGGTTTTAGAAAAGAAGGTGAAAATTTTTCCAAATCCGGCGAATGATCATCTGATGGTATTTTCTACTCCGGATGTAGAAATTGAAAAGGTCGTCTTTTACGGTTTTGGCGGGCAAGTTGTAAGAAGTTTAAAATGGGAAACTATTGAGGGAGGACAAATTAGCATAGGTACACTTCCTTCAGGTATTTATTTTATAGAAATAATTACAAGTGAGGGAATGGTTAATAAAAAACTGGTCGTTCATTAAAAAAACTATGGGGTGGGTATTATTTTACCCATTCCATAGCTTTCTCTTTTTCTGAAGGCTTAAAATATTTCACGTCGATACCGGGTGTAACGATATCACCAAAATTCGCCCAGTGTTTAGCCCAATCTTGTGGAGCCGAAATTGCGATCTTGTTAAAATCATTGTAAAACTTAACACCTGTCTTCAAATCTTCCATTAAGGCTTTTAATGACATACCTTCCCATTTCAAAATCTCAATGTAAAGACGTATGTCCTGATTCTCTTGCTCTTTCTTCAATTTGCTATTTATTTTATCATAATCTGTTTCAACGATTTTATCATCAACAGATATTCCAATTACATTTTCAGGTACGTTTTCTAAAAAGTGTATCATAATTATTTTGATTATAGTGCTTTGCACTAATTAATTTAATATGTGATTTGACTTTTACAAAAATCTAAAAGCCAGTTCATGCGTCAGTCCGAAGGATTGTTTCTTATAAATACATGGGAAAATACACCATTACCCCAGTCGGCTTCCCATACAGCATAGAAGGTGTCCATTGCGGCATTTTACTAACCATATCGATGGCTATTTTCTTTTCACGACACGATTCACAATCAACCCCGACGATGGAGTCTAGTTTTGGTTGTCCGTATTTGTTTATATAAATATGTAGGTTAGCCCATTCTCCCAGATATCGCTGATAGGGTTCGAGATAATTGTCGACAAACTTTTGGAGCGAATCATTAGAACATACGATCGGTGCTTTTGAAGTAATACAATCTTTAGCAAATAAAGGAGGAGTTACTTCTTCTATATCCACATCTACTGCAATGGTATAATCACCTTCTTCCGTTTTTTCTTCACCCTCGACAATGTTCTTTTCTTTTTCTTTTATGGCCTGATAGGTATAAGCTTTCTTCCGGTCCTGCACTTTGAGATTATCTTTTTCTAAAGAATCCCGGTTTCTCAGGCTATCTTTCAATTGCTCGCTCTCTGCCAAATTTTCTGAGTCTACCTTTTTAGACATAGAGGCAGAGTCACATTGTATAAATAATAAGCTAACGCTTATCAAAAAACTGGTAATGAAGGTTAAATTTTTGAATCTAAGTATCATATTTCCTTTTTAAATACAACGATCGACACTATAACATGTTCGTTATCAAACATTAAAATACATTATTCTAAAAATCGAACTCCAACCCTACCCTTTCGTTCTATGGTTGTTTATATTATCAATCACAAAAAAAATAGTTGTGGCAATAAAACAACCTTCCAATACTAAAGGGTCAAGCGCTCCGAAAAAGCGTAAAAGTCCTTTCAATTATATCTGGATCATTCTCATCCTTTTAATAGCGGGGCAGCTTTATTTTTATTACCAAAAAGATAGCCCTGAAGAAATCACCTGGACTGCTTTCAAACGCGATATACTCACCTCCGATGATATCAAAAAAATTGATATTGTGAATAAAAAGGAAGCGGAAGTATATATTAAAAAAAGTGCTTTAGAAGATGATAACCATAAAGATATAAAACCTGATCAATCAGGTCCTCACTACGCATTAACTATCGGATCTCTTGAAAATTTCGAATCATCTCTTCAGCAAGCTCAGGAAAAATTGCCGGCCGAAGAGCAATTCGATATTGAATATATCGAGCGTACCGATTGGTTCGGAAATATCCTTTCCTGGGTGATCCCCATCGTGATTTTTGTCGGATTATGGTTATTTATCATCAATCGCTCCCGGGGCGGAGGCATGGGAGGACGGGGAATGTTTGACTTCGGAAAAGCTTCTAATGCCCTGCGCGAGGAAAAGACGGATGTTGACTTCAACGATGTAGCCGGAATGAAAGAAGTTAAAGTTGAGGTAAAGGAAATTGTCGATTTCCTTAAAAATCCGGATAAGTATACTAAACTCGGTGCAAAAATTCCGAAGGGATTAATTCTAATCGGTCCTCCTGGTACAGGAAAAACCTTGCTTGCCAAAGCAGTAGCTGGTGAAGCTGAAGTACCTTTCTTTTCGATGTCGGGGTCTGAATTTGTAGAGATGTTTGTGGGGGTCGGCGCCAGTAGAGTCCGGGATTTATTCAAAAAAGCAAAAGATACTGCTCCGAGTATTATATTCATTGATGAAATTGACGCTATTGGCCAATCGAGAGGAAAGGCGATGAGTATACAATCAAATGATGAAAAAGAAAATACGCTCAATCAGCTGCTTTCCGAAATGGATGGCTTTGCGGCCAATGCAGGAATAATTGTCCTTGCTGCTACCAACAGAGGAGAGATTCTGGACCGGGCGCTACTCAGACCCGGACGTTTTGACCGCCAGATTTACCTCGAATTACCTACCCTAACAGAGCGTAAAGCCATATTTGAAGTACATATTGAGCCGCTTAAACTGGGAGAAGATGTATCGCTGGAAATCCTGGCCGGCCAGACACCCGGCTTCTCCGGTGCTGATATTGCTAACATTTGTAATGAAGCAGCCCTGATCGCCGCCCGTAAAGAAAAACCTTCTGTAGAAATGAAAGATTTCTTCGATGCTATGGACCGGGTGATTGCAGGATTGGAAAAGAAGAGTAAAATTATTTCAGAAAAAGAAAAGAGAACAATCGCCTATCATGAAGCCGGCCATGCCACAGCAAGTTGGTACCTCCCTCATGCCGATACGCTATTGAAGGTATCGATCGTACCGCGGGGAAAATCACTGGGTGCAGCCTGGTATATGCCTCAGGAATCGCAGCTTTACTCCAAATCCCAATTTATCGATCGCATTTGCGCGGCCCTGGGAGGGAGAGCGGCAGAGGAATTGGTTTTCGGAGAAGTGACCTCAGGCGCTTTAGATGATTTGGAAAAGATCACCAAGCAAGCGTACATGATGGTTTCCTATTATGGTCTAGATGATGAAATCGGAAATTATCAGCTTTTTTGACAGTACCGGTCAGCAAAACCAGATGCTGCAGAAACCATATAGCGAAGCTACTGCCAAAAAAATTGATGAACGGGTAAGTTTTCTGGTGGAAAATGCTTATCAACGCACCAAAAAGTTACTGGAAAAGCACCGGTCCGAGTTGGATGCGCTAGCTGAAAAATTATTAGAAAAAGAAACCGTTTTTAAAAAGGATTTAAAAGAGATCTTTGATAAACCAAAGGTAACTCAAGAAGAGTAAAATAATGAAAGAACAATATATAGAAAAAAACCTGGTAGTAGCTGAAGATTTTCCGGATAAGTTGAAAAGAACCTTTGCTAAAGCATGGACATTTTATGATAGCTTGCATAGCCACAAAATTGAATTGCGACACCTTACCCTCAACAATGTATCCATGCGCGCTCAACCGAAGCTAAACCTGCACTTTTTTTCAAAAAAGCGGCGGCAGTATAAAATTGAAATTCAAAATCGTCCCCAATTTGAGCCTTCCCTAAAAATGGAAGACTTACCTGAAGACGTACTTATTGGCTGGTTTGCTCACGAACTAGGCCATATTAAAGACTACCTCAACCGAAGCTGGCTTAACCTGATAAAAATGGGCATTGGTTATCTGGCATTTCCGGCTTATAAAATTGGTGTCGAACGAAGGGCAGATATTATCGCCCTCGAACATGGTTGTGTAGACTACATCCAGGCTACCAAGCGGTTTATTTTAGAAAAATCTAATATTCCAGACAAATATCTGGGACGTATAAATAAGTATTATCTATCACCCGAAGAAATCGAAGAGATCGTTTTGATGAAAGATAAGGGGAATCTTTTTCGGGATAAAATCATTTAATCCTCCTTACTATGGCCATTATAGGAACCATTATTAAAAAAGCTATTGAAATAGGGCACACGTTAAAACGCGATAAGCAACCGGTAAAGCGGCAATATAAACAGCTCTCTAATTTACTATCTAAAGCCTCCAACACCTCTTTTGGCCAGTATTACGGCTTTAAGTCTATGTTGAAGTCTGATGATATTGCCCGCGCCTTTCAACAGGAAGTACCTATTTTCACTTACGAAACCATAGCGCCGTGGTGGAAACAACAGCAAAAACATCCGGATATAACCTGGCCCGGAAAACCGGCTTATTTTGCCCTGAGTTCCGGCACAACCGGCAAAGAGAGCAAACGCATTCCTGTCACCGAGGATATGCTCAACTCTATCCGGTCGGTCAGCCTCGAGCAAGTAGAAAGTCTCTCCAACTTTGACCTTCCCGATCAATTTTTTGAAAAACAGATTTTAGCCCTCGGCAGCTCAACGAATTTAAAGGAAAACAGCGGCTTTTTGGAGGGAGAAATTAGTGGCATCAATGCTAGTACGGCCCCTCAGTGGTTTGACTACTTCTACAAACCGGGAGAAGAAATTACCCAGATAGACGACTGGGATGAACGCCTACAAGCAATCATTAAGGATGCAAAGAACTGGGATATCGGCGCTCTGGCAGGTATTCCTTCCTGGGTTTTGCTTATGCTTAAGGCAATTGTGAAACACTATGAACTCAATAGCATCCACGAACTGTGGCCCGATCTGATGATCTACACTTCAGGAGGAGTAGCTTTTGAAACGTATCAGGACAGCTTCGAAGAACTCTTTTCTAAACCGGTTATTATCATGGATACTTACCTGGCTTCAGAGGGCTATTTTGCCTTTAATGCGCGCCCCGGCACCAATGCCATGCAATTAGCTTTACACAATGATCTCTTTTTTGAATTCATCCCTTTCAATGCTGATTATTTTGACGAGGCAGGTCAGTTGGTCTCGACCCCGGAATGCCTGCTGATTGATGACGTAGAACTCAACAGGGATTACGTGTTGGTCGTTTCTACGCCCGCAGGTACCTGGCGCTACATTATCGGTGATACGATTCAATTTACCAGTATCGAAAAATCAGAAATTATCATCACCGGCCGGACCAAATATTTTATGAATGTAGTAGGTTCTCAATTAAGCGAACATAAGCTTAACGGGGCTATCGAAAAGTTGGGGAAAGAATTTGATATAAAAATTAACGAGTTTTGCCTGGCTGCACTTAAGGATAGTGATGGGAATTTTTTCCACCAGTGGGTCTTAGGTACTTCAAGCGATATGGATGAGGAAAAAACCACCAAGAGACTAGACGAAATACTGAAGGATATGAATAAAAACTATGCTGTGGCAAGGAACAAAGCTCTCCAGTACATTAAGTTAAAAGCAGTACCCAAACAACAAATTTATGATTGGATGGAAGAAAACGGAAAAAAGGGCGGACAGACGAAAGTTCCCAAAGTGATGAGCGGGGAGAAGATGGAAGATTTAATGAAATATCTCCATAAAACATAAAGCAGCTCATCCCACTTTTTCAAATAAAAAACAGGATGGGAAGACTCATGCTCTACAGAGATAAACGTTTTTCTTTTAGAAGATCAATACCGAAATATCGGAAGCTAAAATTCGACGTTCGGTGTTATCGGATTGAAGTAGTTTTTCAGGAAAACTATTGTCTTGGCTTTTAAATGACAACCAGTCTATACTTTTTACTTTTACTAAATCTTGAATACTTTCATTCACATTTTCGGGTCGCATGATAAAATAATGGACGTGTTTATCATTTAAGCTACTATTTAAACGGGCTTTAAAGTTATTAAAGAATGCAATAGCAGTTTGTTCTTCTTCTGTAATTTCAGCTACAGTAAGATGACTATTGAAGCTTTCAGCAAACCGGATGAGCCACATTACCTGTTCTTTTTCATCGGTAAAGCTTTCGGTAATATAAAGTAGTTGAAGAGGCGGGCTCCAATTAAAAGATTCAGGCACGACTAATACAGGGCACTCTGCCTTTTTAGCCATGCGGGTCTCAAAGGTTCCCAGCCATTCATTGATCAGATTGAGGTCTCTATGTTGGCCGATTACCAGCATGAATGGATTTTCCTCCTCAATTTTATCGAGCAATTTGGGCTCCGGAAAACCAATTTCTACATCGTATTCTACTTCATCCCAAATTAATTCGGTTAATTTTTTCAGATTTTTCATCCTCTTATTTGCATCTTCCTTAACCTCCTGAATACTCCGCGGATAGGAAGTCTGGATAGTTGGCTCCACCACCATTTTAGGCGTAGAACTTATCGGCACATTTTCGATATCGACAAGTTCTGCCGGACGGTCGGTCTTCTTCGCGAGGAAGATCCCGTAATGGGTCTCTTTGTCAATAGAATTAAATTGGGAAGGATAAATCAGTATCTTTTCTTTCTTCTTATTCATGATAATGTTTTGTCATAGAACGGATTATGACAAAGCATGTTCGGTGAGAACGGGGATACCTCAAAGGTGCTTGGCCATCCCCTCTCGATTTTTTACAATCCAAACGCCTTTTTCACCTCGTCCACCATATCCAACTTTTCCCAGGTAAATGTTTCCACTTCCTTTTCGGTGAGAAGGCCGGAACCATCCGTAAATTTCAGTTTTTTGATCTCCGGGTCTCTGCCCATGTGACCGTAGGCGGCAGAATCAAAGTAAATCGGATTCCTTAGCTTTAAGCGCTTTTCGATGCTGTACGGTCGCATATCGAAAACTTCATTCACTTTCTCCGCAATCTGAGCATCCGATAAATTAACTTTATTACTTCCGTAAGTATTTACGAAAATATTGGTGGGGCGGGCTACACCTATCGCATAGGACACCTGAACCAGCACTTCGTCACAAACGCCTGCAGCCACCAGATTCTTGGCGATATGGCGCGTAGCATAAGCGCCGCTGCGATCTACTTTAGAAGGATCTTTTCCAGAAAATGCGCCACCGCCGTGCGCCCCTTTTCCTCCATAGGTATCTACAATGATCTTCCTCCCCGTCAAACCGGTATCTCCATGCGGACCTCCGATAACAAACTTACCGGTAGGATTGATATGATAATTAATCTGATCGTCAAATAGCGCTTGTACGGATTCGTTGCATTGAGCTTTAACCCGGGGAATGACAATTTTGATAATATCTTCCCGGATTTTGGCCAGCATTTTTTCATCTTCATCAAACGGATCGTGCTGAGTAGAGACGACGATGGTATCAATACGCTGAGGAACATTGTGATCAGAGTATTCAATCGTTACTTGCGATTTGCTGTCAGGCCGCAGATACGGCATAATATCTTCTTCCTTCCGGATTTTGGCCAACTCTTTTAGAATACGATGTGACAAATCCAGCGAAAGCGGAATATAGTGATTGGTCTCGTTGGTCGCATAACCGAACATCATGCCCTGGTCTCCAGCTCCTTGTTCTTCAGGATCAATGCGCTCTACACCCTGATTAATATCAGGCGATTGCTCGTGAATCGCTGACAAGACGCCACAAGAGTTGGCTTCAAACATATATTCAGACTTGGTATATCCGATATGGCGGATCACCTGACGCGCAATGGCCTGCACATCGAGGTAAGTTTGCGTTTTCACCTCTCCGGCAAGAACTACCTGTCCAGTAGTGACAAGTGTTTCACAAGCTACTTTGGAGTTGGAATCGAAAGCAAGAAAATGATCTAGCAACGCATCCGAAATCTGATCGGCAATTTTATCTGGGTGCCCTTCGGAAACGGATTCTGAAGTAAACAAATAAGGCATATTTTGTGGACTTTTTGTTAAAATTCGTTCAAGGTCAACACCTTGAATAAAGAAATTAGTTCGTAAATTGCCACAAATTTAGAAATAGTCTACTAAGTGCTAAGCATATTTGGAAAAATTATTCAATAAAATATAATTTACTGATGGCTTCTCCCCTATCCGTCCTCATTTTTAAAATATATAAACCCGTATGCGGGAAGTGATTCTTATCCAGAATCATGGTTTGAAAACCCGATGCCAATATTCCCTTTTCTGAATAGATTATCCGTCCCGTTACATCGCTCAAGATCATTTCATAAGGCGTTTGATCATCAACACGAATACCTAGTGTGGTAGTTTTTGAAAAGGGATTCGGAAACGCTTCTATGGCAATAGTTGTATTTCCATCCTCCTCGATTATTTTTCCTTTTCTTACAATAGAAAAAGAAAGCGGATATTCACTAAAGCCATCTTTTTCAACATAGGCTTCTGCAGCAATCAGGTCCGAGTTGATCGAAAATTTATCGCTCAATTGTCCTGATCTTTTAGCTTCGAAGATCACCTCTATGACAGCTCTATCTGAAGTAAATACATAATCACCAATCCAACTGACAGGGATACTTCCTTCCTCCGATAAATGCAAGCTGTAATTTTCAGTATTAAACCCGGGCAGATCGCTACGAATAGCTTTTACAACTAACGTATTTGGATCAAATGCCAGCGTCCATTGCAAGCCTTTTATGGATTCTTTTCTAGTGGTGGCTAACACTGGCACCACCACTTCTTCCCCTTTTTGGAAAAATTGATCCTGAGCAAACCAGCTGATTTCTTCCGCTTTCCGATGTTGCGAAGATTGCAGTAAGCCCGCATAACTATCGTTTACATCTCCGATCTTGACACCTACAAAATCCTGCTCCAATTCATCTTCTTCCAGATAATTTATATTGATTACTTCTGGGAAAGGGGGGAAAAACGGATTCGATGGGTTGGGAAACTGATAAGCTTTATCAACAAACCGGAAAGAGGTATTATTAGAAAATTCCGATGTAAGCTGAAGAATCAGTTTACGAATCTCAACCAGGTCGAAGCTAGTCACTGCGCCGTCATTGCTGGCATCTGCAGCGATGATCTTGTAAGGGCTATCTAGCGGATCAAGCCCCAGAATATGCTGATTGATCAGCACCAAATCAAGTGTAGTAATCCCATTGACCGGATCGTCATTTTTAAAAGGAGTGATGATGTAATTTTGGAAGAGCAGGGCCTGGAAGGAGTACTGCCCCTGATCGTCCGTCAGAGCAGTCAAAATGTTCCCTCCGGCATTGCTACTTAGATCAACGGTCACTTCATTAACGGGATCCTGATCGTCCGTCAAAATTGCTCCGGAAATCAAAGCGGTGGTAGGGACCGGGTCACAAACGCCATCAGGATCTGAAATAGATAAAGAAACGGTGCAAAAGTCCTGATTACCGGATTCGTCAGTAACAAAGATCTCCAACGTAAGCAATAAGTTCAAGCTATCGTCCAGATCATCACAACTGAAAACGCGGATGGAATCCGCAATGTCGCTACCAAAAGAGAAAAGTAAGTCTTCAGCCAAGGTACAATTGTCGGAGCTACCATTATCAAAGGCGGTAGCTGGAAGCTCCACAAAAGGCGCTGAGCTGTTAAACGGAACCGACAAATTCAGGCAAACCGGAGTTGGGGCTTTACAGTCTTCAATGGTAAAGGTATATTCGCAAGAGGTCAGATTTCCGCAACCATCTTCTACTTTCCAATGAATTCGATGGGTGCCAATAGGAAATAAGCCGCTCGCATCATTCCCGGTTCCTTGAATATCGAGATTACCGTTGTCAAAAAGATCGATCGTATGGATAAAATTGAGGTCTTCGAAGGGAGTGCAGGCATCTGATGCATTTAAAATTAGCTGTACCGGCGTCTCGCCGCAGTCCGGCACGTCGGTACAAACAGTAAAGGATTCGCAATCACTTAAAATCTCTGGAACAGTATTATCCAGCACTTTGATCTCCTGGGTATATTCCCAAAATACATGCCCGTAAGGAGAGGTTGAATCCGGCTGGCACCAATCTACCACCAGCCAATCCCTCACGATTTTAAAGCAAGCCGTATCCTGAACGACCACTTTGGTATCCTCATAATCTACGCCGATCAATTCGCAAAACCCGTCATCCAAGATAGGTTCGCCGGTAATAGATGGATCCGTTCCCGCATTACATTCCTCTACGAAATAGTCACATGGCCAGATCACACCATCGTTGGGGTCTTGATTTTGGCAATCCGTATCGGAAATATAGAAGGGATCAGCAGGGGTAAGGGTAATATTTTGGATACAGGCATTATGATTGCCATTGATATCAAAAGCTGTCCAGACGAGGCTAATCACGCCTGTCCCGCAATTATTCACATCATCCTGAATTTTAACAGCTACCGAATCAACCCCGCAATTATCAAATACGGCTGGATAATATCCGAGTAGAACAGAATCGCTGTACACCGGATAACCATTTGCCGGGTTGTCCGAAAGCCCCAGCATGTCTTCATAATCCTCCCAACAATCAATGGTTACATGAGGAGGGCAGGCAATGATTGGGGGAAGCGCGTCTTTTACCGTTACCTCCACCGTCACTTCGTTAAACCGTCCGATGGGATCATCTTCGGTGTAGGTACCTTCTATATCGTACACTCTGACCCTGACGGTCACCGTATCTCCGACATCGGCACATTCAAAAGTAACACAGTCGGTAAACGGGATATTGAACGGGGCATCTTCCCGCTTTAACTTGATAGCCACCACTTCGCAATTATCATAACTGACATCATCAAATACAGACCAGCAAATTACAGCATCTCCATCTTGTCCTACAGCAGCTTGCAGGTGTTGATTGACCACGCCAACCGGCGGCACATTGTCTTCTACTTCGATAGAGATCGAGCAGGTGGAAGCATTGCCACAAGCATCTACGGCTACATAGGTAGCGGTAAAATTACCAGGAGGTACAGACAGGAGCCACCCGCCATTATCAAATAACGTATCAAAAGGGGTGAGCACGAAAACAGTAACCGAATCATCTGAAGAACAATCATCTGAATAAGTAACTTCCGGCAGAAATATATCAGCTGAACAGTTATTAACGCTGGTGCCGACCAAAATATCCTCAGGACATCCAATGTTTGGCCCCACCTCATCAACTACTTCGATAATTTGATCTTTTTCCACATCTTCCCCGCTGCACACTTCCAGCACTGTCCAGGTTCTTAAGATGGTGAGGGTCGACTCACAGTTGCCCGGACTGGTTTGATCAAAGTAAAAAGCTTTGAACCCGCACACATCTCCACTCTTTATATTTTTGCCGTTAACGGTAGGCCAGCCGGTTTGGTCGGGGTGGGTAGATTGACCGTTGCAATCGACTCCCGGATTTTGTATTCCATCAAGAGAAATAGGAAAAACCACGTCTGTTAATTTGGGGCGTTGCTCAAAAATGAATTGAACACAAGAATTGGTATTATCATATTCATCCGTGACTTCCCATGATCTTTTGATCTTTCGCACGAATGGCTGATCGCAGGTTCCGGGATAAATAGAGTCAGAAAAAATAAGGTCCACTTCCCCACAATTATCAAAAGCAGCAAAGCCTCCAACGCTATCCGGATGAAGGGGATCGCCACAGGTGATCCAAACCGAATCGCATTGTACAATTTCGGGTATAAGATTATCAATAACTGCCAGCTCTCCATCGCAGGTGTTGCCTGAAGGAAGATGGGTGACCTCGTACTGCACCGTATCGCCTACGTGATCGCTGACAAGCATATTTCCGTAGGATTGGCCGTTCCAGGTGATCTCAATATCGTAAAGGTTCCAGCAAAGATCGTCTCCCTCCAGCACCATATCAATCAACACTTCTTCTTCACAATCTTCATCCATGGCTACGATCTCCAGCGAATTACAAAAAAGAGTAGTTTGATCAACGCAGGGAACGAACCCCGCATCAACGGACAAGATAGTATCGGTGGCTCCAATAGCGAAGCAATCCGTAAAGCCGTCATCACCTACATCACTATCGATCTCGTCGTTGTTGCCTTGGTCTTTTGTAGTATAATTGAGAAAAGGAGGGAGTTGGAATTTAATAATATAATTACCGGCCGGCAGTTCAGAAAAGAAGTAATCCCCATTGGCGTTGGAGAAGGTAGTTGCTATGGGGCTATCCAGATTATCACAGGCATAAAGCTCTACCAGGATACTATCGATTCCTGGTTCATTAGCATCTTGCAACCCGTTCCCATCCAGATCTTCCCAGACCTTATCACCAATTTGGGCGTCTACGAGAAACAGATCATTAGCCGGCAAAAGCTGACAGGTGAAGAATAAAAAAAGCAACATTAAAAGCTTCTCAATCGAAAATTTAAGCAGCGTTTCCATAGTGTATATTTTTAAAAATAACTGTATTTACCCGGAAATTGAAAGGTCAATTTACCTGACGGAAAACCTATTCTTGATGAATAGATAAATAAGGTTTACACGAAAGCGGTTTTGGGAAAGCTTTTGGAATAAAAATTTAAGTGCAAGATAAAAAGAAGCTGCTACTAATTAGACAGATAGCCGATTAAACTTTGTTTAATTTCTTACATTATCGGATTTCGCATTCCAGCATATGTTTCTCCGTTCCGTCGGCCAGCAACAATTTACCTTCCAGGCGATCTCCAATGTTTACGGGGCCTACTCCGGCGGGTGTTCCGGTATAGATCATATCGCCTTGGTGCAATTTGAAGTATTGAGAGACGTAGGTAATGATATAATCAAAAGAGAAGATTAGGTCTTTGGTGAATCCATGTTGAACCAGCTCGCCGTTTTTCAGCAGTTTAAACTCAATATTTTCCTTGTTTACTTTGCTGATATCGATAAAAGCGCTGATCGGAGCAGAGCCGTCGAAGCCTTTGGCGATCTCCCAGGGGTGTCCTTTTTCCTTGCATATTTTTTGTACATCCCGTGCTGTAAAATCGATACCAAACGCGACCTGGTTGTAATATTTGGAGGCAAATTCAGGCTGCACATGCCTTCCGTTGCGGCAGATTTTCAATACGATCTCCGCTTCATAATGAATCTCTTTTGAAAACTCGGGGAAGTAAAACGGCTTATTATTGACCAACAAAGCTGAAGAAGGCTTCATAAAAACCAATGGCTTTTTAGGTACCGGATTATCCAGTTCCTTAGCATGATCAACGTAATTGCGGCCTATGCAGATGATTTTCATGTCTTGAGTCTTGAGTCTTGGGTCTTGAGTCTTGAGTCTTGGGTAATATATTAAATAATTGTTAAAATGGGTTACCTTTTTATTTTTCAAGTTACTCCTAAGTAGAAAAGTAACTGATATGAATCAATACAAAAACTTAATTGTCTGGCAGAGATCCATTTCCTTGGCAACCCAAATTTACAACCTTACGAGTAAGTTTCCACAAAAAGAGAAATTTGGCTTAATCAACCAATTGAATCGTTGTTCCATCTCAATTGCTTCCAATATTGCGGAAGGAAGTGGTACTTTTTATGAAAAATCTTTTCTTTCTTTTTTAAGTATTGCCTATGCTTCAACATGTGAATTAGAAACTCAATGCATTATTTCATTTAGGTTGGGTTATATTTCAAAGGATGAATTAAATTCTATTTCGAAAGATATAGAGGCCATTCAAAAAATGATTTACAAACTAAAACAAACTCTAAGATCAAAATAATTACTCAAGACTCAAGACTCAAGACCTAAGACTAAAGACTATTTCAAAATCTCACATTCATCAATCCCGCCAGTTCCTTTACCTCCTTCACGGTTTGCTGGGCGATCTTACGAATTTGGGCGGAGGAATCTTTGATCTGTTTTTTTATTTCTTTTTTGCTGGCTTTGATCTCTGCTTTGCGTTCGCGGAAGGGAGTCGTTAATTTGACCAGGGCATCAGCTACGGCTTCTTTAAGCTCTACATATTTGAGTACACCGGCATTGTAGTCTTGCATTAAGGATTCGTGATTAGCTGTTTCACCGCAGGCTTTTAGCAATTCGAATAAATTGCCGACCCCTTCACTCATTTCTCCTTCCGGCGTATCTCCAGTATCGGTTACAGCAGAGCGGATTTGTTTTCGTATACGGGCTTCTTCGGCAAAAACATTGATGTAGTGTTTTTCTCCGGCGCTTTTACTCATTTTTCTGGCTGGATCAGCAGTAGATTTGATCTTGGGCGTTTCGGTAAACAGCGTTTCGGGGAGCACAAAATAGTTTTTTCCTACCTGATTATTAAAGCGCTGAGCAATATTTCTGGTCAATTCCAGGTGTTGCTCCTGGTCTTTCCCAACTGGTACAAAATCAGCACGGTAGATCAAAATATCAGCCGCTTGCAATACCGGATAATCGAGCAGCCCGGCAGACACAAACCCCTCCCCCATTTGCTCACTCTTGGCACTTTTATCTTTAAATTGGGTCATCCTGGTCAATTGTCCATAGGACGTAAAACCATTAAATACCCAGCACAATTCTGCATGCTCAGGAACTAGAGACTGAATAAACAGGTTCTCCGCTTTAACCCCTACTGCTAACAGATTGAAAATCAACTCCCAGGTATTGTTACGGAGCTTCTTCGGATCATAAGGCATCGTAATCGCATGATAATCTACCACCCCATATACGCATTCGTATCTATCTTGAAGTTCCACCCAATTGCGGACAGCACCAAAGTAATTTCCCAAATGCATATCACCCGTAGGCTGAATGGCTGAAAGTACGCGTTTTTTTTCCATGATTATTGTTAAGCTTGTAGGTTATCTCGCAAAGCCGCAGAGAACGCAACATTTTTTGAGTTGGAGGTTTATTTTGACTGCACGGCTACCAACTATTAATTACTCCTTATTAGTTCCTCATTGCCCATTTCCCACCGCTGCAATACAGGAGATTTCTATATTGACCAACTTTGGTAAATTAGCTACTTCTACAAGGGCCCTGGCCGGAGCAGTGGCTTCATCAAAATAAGAAGCATAGACATCATTGATACGGCTGTAAAGGTTGATATCTGAAACAAAGATACTACATCTCAATACCTGCTCGAAAGAGGTGCCTGCCTCCTCAAGAATAGCCTTTAAATTAGCCATCACCAAATGGGTTTCTTCTTCAATCGTACCTTTCAAAAGTTCTCCACTTAAGGGATCCAGGGCGATCTGGCCAGAAATATACAACACCCCGTTGTGCAAAACAGCTTGGTTGTAAGGGCCAACCGGTGCAGGAGCTTTATCCGTTTGAATGATCTTTTTCATATTTCTTTTTTGCAAAAATAGGAAAATTTGCAAATGACGAAAGCTCCGCACAGGTATTTCCATGGGAGCTTTTTGCATTCAATATATTTTATAATTAGCCGCTATTCTTCAAATTCTTCTTCCGCCTGGATGACGATTTGTCCACGGTAGTACATGTTGCCGTCAAGCCAATATGTACGGTGATATTGGTGCTTTTCACCAGTTGTCGGACATTTCGCTACAGTGGGAAGAGCTGCTTTTTTGTGCGTTCTTCGCTTTCTCTTACGCTGCTTAGAGATTCTACTCTTCGGATGTGCCATTTTACTATTTTTTTATTTATTTGAAAGTATTTGCTAATTAATTATCTTTTCCAAAATTCTTTAAAGCCTCGCTAAACGGATTGTTTTTAGGTTCTTCCTCTTCTTCTGCCTGTTCGCTGTCCAGATAAGCGAGCATCTCCAAATCGCAAACCGGTTCTTCCTCTTCTTCG
The DNA here is from genome assembly GCA_964534315.1 of uncultured Saprospiraceae bacterium. Taxonomy (GTDB): domain Bacteria; phylum Bacteroidota; class Bacteroidia; order Chitinophagales; family Saprospiraceae; genus CAZHOV01. Next base: position 24,071 of record CAZHOV010000061.1, read on the forward strand.
CATTCATATACTTTAACCATCGGCATGGCTAACGCTATAAACTCATATACGAAGGGAGCAATGTCCAATTCGGTGGAGCCGTAGGGAATATAAAAAACATCTTCTTCCTCCATCTCCGGGTCTTCTTCTCCATATTTCACTAAGAGTCGATTTCTTCCCGATAGCGGAAGCTGGATAGTAGCTAAGCATCGGTCACATTCGGTTTCGGCTTTACCCGTAAAATCAAAATGCAAGACCAGCAAATCAGGACGTTTATCCAACTCAACTTCCATCTCAAAAGATCCCTTTTCAATCGGGCTATCCTCAAAATGTGAAAAAAACGTATCCCCAACGGAATATGAAAAATTATGGTAGCCACTGCTAAGGCCACTTAAAGGCAATTTGTACGCTGTTAACTCACTCATTTCTTAAACTTCTTCGAATTGCGGATGCAAAGATAACTTTTTTTGTTTAAATTGTCTAGTGTTAATAGCAAGAAATATGATCTCGTCCTACACCAAATATGGTGCAATAAAGCTTATTTTGCTTTATCTGAGTCGGTCTCTGCTTTATTTTGAGCGAAAAAATGCCGACTTGCTAAAGAAATATTTCATACCTTCCCTTTTCCTAAACTTATCAACATGCCTGCTTCAACTAAACTCTTTATCTCTTTTTATAGTTGGCTTACTTTACTATTATTAGGCCTCTCTTCTTGTAATTCTTCCAGTGAAATTCCCCTAACTAAGGGGTTAACTATTACTAAAACGTGTACCATCAAAAAAGATACTTTTTTACTGGAAGGAGCAGATAGTTTGGATATGCCGGCCATTACGATCAAAGGCGATAATATAACGGTTGATTTTAACGGGGCTGTGATAATGGGCTCCTCTGCTTTTGGCCAGCCAGACCTGTTCTCAGGGCTAGGTATTTCAGTGGAAGGCTATGGAATAACGGTAAAAAATGTAATCGTACGCGGGTACAAAGTTGGGCTTATGGCAGAAAACGTGGATAGTCTACGCATTATAAACACAGATTTCAGTTATAACTTTCGCCAACATCTAAAAAGCAAGCGGGAACGGGAAGACTTAAGCGATTGGTTGAGTTATCACCGCAACGATGAAGATGAATGGCTCCGCTATGGGGCAGGTATCTATTTGAAAAATTGCGATAAAGCCTTAGTAAAAAATTCTGTTGTCACAGGAGGGCAAAATGGATTGATGCTTACTAATTGTCAGCATGGTTTATTTTACAACAATCGCTTTCATTTTAATTCGGGAATCGGGATTGGCCTTTACCGATCAAGCAATAACAGCATTCTGTGCAATAAGCTCGACTGGAATGTACGGGGCTACAGTCATGGGTTCTATGCGCGGGGCCAGGATTCTGCCGGCATTCTTTGCTATGAGCAGAGTGATAGCAATACTTTTGCTTATAATTCTGCGACACATTCAGGAGATGGATTCTTCTTGTGGGCGGGACAAGAAACCATGGACTCCGGGGAAGGTGGATGTAATGATAACCTGATCATCCATAATGATTTTTCCTATGCACCCACAAACGGTATTGAAGTGACTTTCAGCCGCAATAAATTAATCAACAACCAACTCAATTATTGCAAATATGGCATTTGGGGAGGCTACAGTTACGAAACCCAAATTATTGGCAACACTATTGATCGCAATCGCTACGGAATTGCTATTGAACATGGGCAAGAGAATCTAATCAAAGACAATTATTTTGGAAATGACACCATCGGCATCCAGCTATGGGAGCGCCCCCAACAACCTGAAGATTGGGGGTATGCACAGAAGAGGGACGTAGGAAGTCGCAATTACCACATTGAGGGAAATACATTTTCCAATACTTCCTTTCCTCTCTCTATTGCCAACACCCAAAATGTGGCCATAGAAAATGCCAATCATTTTAGTGGTATGGTACAATTATTTGAAAAAAATACGGGTAACAGCGATTTAACATTTCGAAACAATACCAGTTTGACACTTGAAGATCTAAGCAAAATCAGGCAAGCCGGATTTTTAGCATCGGTCGGCCAGCCAAAAGATCCCGATACTTCGGTCGATTGGATGGAAAAGATAAATATCCCTGAAGATGCGCAGCCACCTTTCTTATCTACTGAGGCTTTAAAAGGAAGAAAGTATATGATCATTGACGAATGGGGCCCTTATGATTTCAGGCGGCCGATCATTTGGCTAAGATCTGTAGAAGAGAGCACTTACACCTTTGTCGTTTTAGGCCCCCGGGGCAATTGGAAGTTGAAAAAAGCGACTGGCTTTGCTTCTATTTCCAAGAAACAAGGAGCTGTTCCCACTACTTTGGTCGCCGAGCAACTTCCGGGGGAGGTTGAACTGACTATCGATCTGGAATTTAGAGGGATGCCGATTACCACTCAATTTGGGGAAAAACTTCCGAAAGGAACACCCTACAAATTTTCCTTTTACCGGTTTAACAAGCTGATCAACTGGGAAGTCAAATGGTATACCTATAATCAGGAGCAACATCCGCTCGATAATTATGAGGAATTTCAGGAATTAAAAAAATTACCTACGAACGCCAAAGAGCAAACAACCGATCTATCTTTCGCCTGGTGGGATGCTCCTTTTGCAGGAGTCCATCCCGACCGGTTTGCCACTTTTGCTCGTAGTGAGTTTGAAATAGAACCGGGACAATACAAGATCAGCATCACCAGCGATGACGGATTAAAATGTTATCTGGATGGCCAGTTGATCATCGACCACTGGGATATTCACGTTCCGGCTACAGATGAGGTAGTGGTTGAATTGGGAGGTAAACACACCCTTGAGCTCGAACATTTTGAGGGAGGCGGTTTTGCAACGTTAAGTTTTAACTTACAGCCTATTAAATTAAAGCAAAACTAGATCTCTAACCAGCAGATTTTCAGCAAATTTTATTTCAAATTCTAGATAAAAACTTGCAATAAATGCCATTTTTATCTAACTTGCGTAAAACATCTTCAAGCTCTTCTTAAACTTACGGGAAATAATAAATCACACCAATTGCTTTTCTTGTGGTGTGCTATTTTTGTACAATTATAAAAACACGAACACGTTACACTATTTACATATGGGGAAGCCCCCCAGACACCTTTGGTGTTATTCCATCTTTCACTTTAAATTTTAAAAATGGCAGTTCGTTGAGCTGCCATTTTTTTTTAACGTTAAGCGGCAAATCAAAATTGCTTGTATAATAATTTGTTCGAATGAAATTCGACTAAATAATTGAATACTTGGAAATTACAGTAAAGGACGCAAATTTTTTATTAAAAAATGTCTTGCCTTTACTGTAATAATGAAGGCCAGGTCCTTAAATATATGCAGGAATTTTCATTTGAATCTAAAAAAATTATTCTACCAATTTTTTTGCCTTACTACTTAATATAATGTAGACGTATTTCAGTACAAGACACTTTTGATTGAACTCATTTTTCTCTAGAATTTGAGAAAATTATTGAATTTCAGTAGTTTAACCAGGATTTCATACAACTTTAATTCCACATTACTCATTACTCATTACCCATTGTTCTTTGCACATTGCACATTGCTCATTGCACATTGCCTACCTTCCCGTCATATCTTCCGGTCTTACCCACTCATCAAACTGTTCGGCGGTAAGTAAGCCTAATTTGATAGCCGCTTCTTTGAGGGTAGTATCTTCGGCATAGGCTTTTTTAGCAATTTTCGCAGCATTATCGTAGCCGATTTTGGTATTTAAGGCGGTGACCAGCATCAACGAATTGTTCAGGTGCTCCTGGATTCTGTTATTATTAGGCTCGATACCTTCGGCGCAATTTTCATTAAAGCTGTTGCATGCGTCGCCGATGAGTTGAGCAGAGATCAGGAAGTTGTAAATGATCATGGGCTTAAAAACATTCAGCTCGAATTGGCCGAACATACCGCCTACATTGATTGCTACATCATTGCCGATCACCTGCCCCATAGCCATGGTCAACGCTTCGGCCTGGGTTGGATTGACCTTGCCGGGCATAATGGAAGAACCGGGCTCATTGGCGGGGATGAGGATTTCTCCGATACCGCTTCTAGGTCCGGAGGCCAGCATGCGGATATCGTTACCAATCTTCATCAGGGAGCAGGCTACTGTTTTTAAGGCCCCGTGGGCTTCAACAATAGCATCGTGAGAGGCCATGGCTTCAAACTTGTTGGGTGCGCTCACGAATGGATAACCGGCAAGTTCAGCGATCTTAGAAGCCACTCCTTCTGTATACCCCTCAGGGGTATTCAGGCCGGTACCTACAGCGGTACCGCCTAGCGCCAGCTCCGCAAGATGAACCAGCGTATTATGGATCGCTTTAATACCATTGTCTAGCTGTGCAACATAGCCTGAAAATTCCTGACCTAACGTAATGGGCGTAGCATCCATAAAGTGCGTGCGCCCGATCTTAACGACATCCATGAAATTTTCAGATTTGGTTCGAAGGGTATTGCGCAGATTGATCAACCCCGGCAACGTACAAGTAACCAATTTTTGATAAGCCGCAATATTCATGGCCGTCGGAAAAGTATCGTTAGAAGATTGTGATTTATTGACATCGTCATTGGGATGCAGTGTTTTCTCTTCATCGTCCAGCTTGCCTCCATTGAGTACGTGGCCACGGTTAGCAATCACTTCATTGACATTCATATTGGATTGAGTACCAGAACCGGTTTGCCATACTACCAGCGGGAATTGATCGTCTAGTTTCCCTTCCAGAATTTCATCACAAACCTTGCCGATCAATGCTGCTTTTTCAGCATCTAAAACACCACACTCCTCATTCGTCAGGGCTGCTGCTTTTTTCAGAATGGCAAAGGCGGCAATAATCTCGTGGGGCATGCGCTGCCCTCCGATTTTAAAGTTTTGGCTGCTGCGCTGTGTCTGGGCAGCCCAATATTTATCTGCAGGCACATCAATAATGCCGATGCTGTCTTTTTCTTTTCTAAATTCCATAAAAAAGGTTTTCGTTTATAAACTGCCCAAAGGTAAGTAATTTTGTATTTTAGCCATCGCTACGATCACAATAAAAAGTATTCTCAGCGTTAAAAAAAGAGGTTAGGCTTTTTCAATGAACTTATTATCTTTGAGCGCGTTTTGTTAAAAAATTCTATAAGAACTAATATCTTTAACCCATTAAAATTTATTTTCATGGCTTTCAAATTACCCGACTTACCTTACGCTTACGATGCTCTAGAACCTCATATTGATGCCCGCACGATGGAAATCCATCATTCCAAGCACCATGCCGGCTACACTAATAAACTTAATGCGGCTATCGAAGGCACTGACCTTGATGGTAAAAGTATTAAAGATATCCTGGCCAGTGTTTCTTCTGCGTCTACAGCAGTAAGAAATAATGGTGGCGGATACTACAATCACGATCTTTTCTGGAAAATTTTATCCCCTGCAGGAGAACACGAACTCTCTGAGCGAATGAATATTCATAAAGCTATCACCAGAGACTTCGGATCGTTTGACGCTTTTAAAGATGAATTCTCTAAAGCAGCCGCTACTCGCTTTGGCTCCGGATGGGCATGGTTATGTGTAGATAAAAAAGATAAACTATTTATCACCTCTACTCCCAACCAAGACAATCCCCTAATGGATATTGCTGAACATCAAGGAACTCCTGTATTAGGATTGGATGTTTGGGAACATGCTTACTACTTAAAATATCAGAATAGAAGACCAGATTATATAGAAAACTTCTTCAATGTTATTAACTGGCACGAAGTGACTGAACGGTACAACGATGCCAACCCTGGCGCTTCTGACTTATAAAAATTAATATGTAGAGGGTGTTTCAAAACACTATTCGTGTTTCGACACACCAAACTTTCTTCTTTGGG
>CAZHOV010000062.1:0-29668 GCA_964534315.1 uncultured Saprospiraceae bacterium
CTGCCCATAGGTCAAATTGATAAATGTAAATCAGATTGGACAGGTATAAATAACGATTGTTGGGGGAGATGGCTACGCCACCGATGTACATGGTGTCTGCTGCAATGACTTGCTGAAAATTACTCAATAAGCCGGTCTCTCGGTCAAAATCGAAAATGAATAAACCGTCAAATTTATTATATCTAACATAGGTATTTCCATCTGGAGAAAAAACAGCCTGGCCGCTACCATTACTATTTACATGCGAGGAAATGCCTATAGTCTGAATAAAAGTATCTTTAATGCCTTGGGATGTGATTAAAATGGTGTGATATTCATTGCTATCTTCTCTTGGTTGTAGCATCCACCAGTCTTTACTATTTGCATGTTTTACGGCTGTAAGGTAATTAGCTTCTAAAGTGTCTTCAATAATTGGAATATTTTTTTCAAGTATTTCCACATCTTGCCCATCGTTCAATGATTCAAGCTTTGAATAAAATAAAACATCTATGGTAACATCAAAGTTTGGATTAAAAATAAAACTAATCCTTTGATGAATAAGAAAAAAAACACTGTCATTTGCTGGTGAAGGCAGAAAAATGGCACCTTGGTGTACAGCATATCCGTCATCGCCCTGATTACCACAATTATTGTCATGTAAATCTCCTGGATTTATTAAACTATTTGCGATAATCTCATGCTCTCTATTTGCAATAAAACATCCATTGGTGTAGAATAATAGGTTACCTGCGCTGTCAGATATAGAAGCGTTGGTTAGTTCCATATCCAAAATCCGGTCAGTTAGTTTTATTTGTACGGTATCATTGGAAAAATCAATTTCTGTCCCCCCAAAACGATCATCATTTGGGACAGGTATATCTCCAAAAATCCATTTGTAATCATAATTGGCTTGGGAGTAGCTGGTACTGATTACAAAAAGTAGGAAAAGTAGTAAGGATAAGTATTTCATAAAAAAGTAGGTTTTGTCAGAAACAGTTCCATCCCCTTGTTCCATTTAAATTTCTCGCAAAGGCGCGATATGGTCGCAAAGGACGGTCATAACGTAGTTCAGTAGTGACGTAGTCACGAAAAGTTTCATTCCCTTTTCATTCAAGGTTTCATTTGCTTTTCATTTTTAACTCTTCATTCTTAATCCTTCGTCCACTCTAACATTTTTTAGGCCTCTGCCCTAGTAGCCAAAATCTATAATCCCCCCTTTCCAGTGGCCTAATCTTAGGTTTTACATATAAAGCCAATGAAAGGAATAAAGAGGATTTAAAAGTGACGATTTTATCCTTAAGTATTCATTCTCATAATTAAATTCGATCAGTAAATACTCTTTGCTGGGAACAAAAGATTCTTCTAAAGGTTAACTCACCATATTTCGTCCAATTTCTTAATTAATCGCGGCCAGAAGCCTCTTTAATTGCGTGAGCGGACGAGAACGTCCGCACGAACAAAGGTGACGTAGTCACGAAGCGTTTAATTCCTTTTTCATTCAAGGTTTCATTCCCTTTTCATTCTTAACTCTTAACTCTTCATTCTTAATTACTACCTCCTCTCTTCACCCTCATCTCCGGATTAAAATACAACCCCACCACATCAGCAGATAAGGATAAAATTACGTGCATTACCACGATCGCCCAGATATTTCCTGTACTTAATGTTATGTAACAAAGTAAAATCCCAAAAGGAACCGAACCAATCGTCTCCGTCATGCCCTTGTGAATATGCGCAAAGGAATAAATGATCACATTAACCGCAATGGCTAGCCAAACGCCCATCACCGGGATGCAGGCATACAACAAAAATCCTCTGAACATGATCTCATAACCAACAATAAAAAGGGTGGAAGTCACCAAACTAACGACTAAGGTTTTTAAATCCCACTCGTTGAAACGGATCAGCGGATAGATATTGTAATTGGCAGGACGCCGCCCCTGGATGATGTTTAGCGTGAGAATGATCCCCCCTCCGATTAACATCCACCAGTAAGTGGACGACTTGGTAATAGGCCCCATCCCATAAGCACTTAGCGGCTCCTTTAGGTAGAATAAAATCAATACGATAGATAAGACGCCCAATAAGAAAAAGCCCAGTAGCTTCACCGTTACGACCCAATAATATACGCCCTTATCTTCTCCATTTTTCTCTTTTAGATTCTTCAGAAATTTTGGGGAAAGATAAACACCTAAATAAATCAAAAACCCAATAGTCAACGCCGCAATGGCCGTAAAAGCAGGTAAGTGTTCCGGATTCCAGGAAAAATCAATCATAGCAGTGATTTATGAAAAAGCTCAAAGATAAGGAAAAAGAAAGCCACTAATAGCTCGTCCGTGAAGATCCCCCTAATCCCAAATAATCCGTGTTCCATCCTGAAAGCATAGGTACAAGGAACAAGGAAGGTAAAGTATATTTATCTTCTCTTTTCTTTGCGAGAAACCAAAAGCATTATTCAAAAAACCGAAGCACTTCCACCTCCACATTACCCATCTCCTCCGGCGCCGCTACATAACACTTATACGCCTCATCCAAATCGACCTCCTTCAAATGCCACCACTGATCTTCCAGGAAAATGAGCTCCCCTAGGGCATTGATCTGTTTTAAACTATTCGAAAAGCCTTTCCCTTCTGCTTTGATCGCAGCCTCTTTTTTTGACCAGATTTCAAAAAACAGGTCTTCCGGCCTTTGCATTTTATTCAAAATATCCAATTCTGTTTCCGTTAATACCGACCGGAAATCGTAAGGCTTGATCGGCCTGATACGCTCCACATCAATACCAATCGGGTGGGGCGCAAACGTACAAACCACATATTCACCGGAGTGGGAAATATTAAAATCGAGGGAAATGCTCAGCGAAGGGCGGCTGTATTTGCTGATCTGTAGTTCTGTCAACAAAGTAGGGGAGTAGCCATATTTTTTCAATCCATGCCCAAGCAATAACTTACCTAATAAGGAGGCTTGCCGGTCTTGCCACCGCACATACCGCTCCATTTTTGCATGTAATACCTCTGGTACCTCATTCAACAAGGCTTTCCACCGCAGAGTATCCAATTCCTGATCATTACGGGCAGCAAAAACAGTTATGTGGCTCAACTTCTTCAAAAGAATGGAAATTATCTTTGGATCAAAGATAAAAGATTAATATGAGGTATCCCGTCCTGCATTAAGTAATGAGGGACGGGATACCTCAAAAGGTCTATTTTGCAAAATTTTAGCAGGTCTATACCTAAGTTTCAGGCAAAAAATTTACGACCTGCAAATGGTTTTTAAAAAGGGAAGCCTGAATTTTTCCAAAATTCAGGCTTCCCTTTTTAAAAATTCCTTCTCAAGGTGTTATTTTAAGATATCACTTATTCAAATTCTCCTGCTCGGCAGCCTCAACTTTACCTTTTATCGACAATCGGATAATCTTGTCAGAACGGTTGGTATTGACGCGTACTGATTTATGGAATGGCCCTGCCTTCCGGGCATTGTAGGTAGCCGTAATCGTAGTTGATGCTCCCGGCGCTATAGGGTCCTTATCGTAACCGGTAGCCGTACATCCGCACGAACCTTTTACGTTGGTCAAAATCAGGGGTTCATCGCCTGTATTGGTAAGCTTGAATTCCGCTTTGGCAGGCACGTTTTGAGGGATACTTCCAAAATCGTAATCCTTTGTTTCCCACTCGATACCATCATCCGGAGGAGTCGGTAGTTGAACGCTATCCTGAGCCGTTAGCATAACAGAACCAAGAAATAAAAACAAAAGGGGAAATAATACATGCTTTTTCATAATGCTAAATTTTAAATGATGAGATTTTTTTCGTGCGAATGACCCAACAAATATATTTGAGTTTACGCGAACTCCCTGTTAATGGTCATTCAATTAATGTTAATACCCTGTTAACACTGGATTTGGGAATTATTTTAAAGGTTACCTTTGTTATCTGAACAGATCAAAAAACATTCCAGTTGAAAAACCGAACGATTAAAGGTGTCGTTTTTTTCGGATCATTGGCGATCCTGAGCATCATTGCCATACAGGCATTTATGATGGTGCAAACCTGGAATATCGAAGAGGAAAAATTCGAAGAAAAAGTACGCATCGCCCTGATTAATGTCGCCAATGATCTCGCCGATGTTAGTGATTATCCGCTTCCCTCCAAGGATATGGTCAATCAGCTTTCGCCAGACTATTTTGTGGTCAATATCAACAACGTCATCAATGCGAACAACCTGGACTATTTCCTCCAAAAAGAAATCGAAGCGGTTGCCCTTAGCGAAGATTTTGAATATTGGATCTATGATTGTACCAGCCAGGATATGATGTACGGCAATTATATCTCTTATCCTAAAGGCGTCACCCCCGCTTCGGAGAAAAGAGATGACCTGCCCACCTACGACGAGTCCGAGTACTATTTTGGCATCCGGTTCCCAAATCGTACCAGCTATCTATTGGGAAATATGAGAATTCCTTTAGTCTTTTCCTTTATCCTTTTCATAACTATTATCTTTTTCCTCTATTCCATCTTCGTCATCCTCCGCCAAAAGGCCCTTTCTGAGATGCAGAAAGACTTTATCAATAATATGACGCATGAGTTTAAAACCCCGATTTCTACCATCAAAATCTCTTCCGATTTCTTCCTGAGGCAACCCTCCATAAAAGAAGATAAACGGCTCAAAAAATACGCCCAGATCATCAAAGAACAAAATGAGCGCCTCAATAACCAAGTCGAAAATGTACTCCAAATCGCCAAAATTGACCAGGAGAGCTTCAAACTGGATAAGGAGGTCATTAATTTAAATCTTCTCATCCAAGAAATTATTTTAAGCACGGAAGTCAAAGTAAATCAGTTGAACGGATGCCTGAAAACCGATCTGCAAGCGCCAATTTCATTAGTCAAGGCAGATAAATTACACCTCAGTAATATTTTACACAATTTACTTGATAACGCGATCAAATATTGTAAGCATTCGCCGGAAATTACCATACGTACCAAAATAGAAGGTAAAAAATTACTTCTGGCTGTCAAAGACAAAGGGGTGGGCATAAAGAAGGAATACCAGTCTAAAGTCTTTAAAAAATTCTTCCGGGTCCCTACCGGAAATGTACATAATGTGAAAGGATTTGGACTAGGGCTTTTCTACATCAAAAAAATATGCGACGCCCACGGTTGGAAGGTCAGATTGGATAGTGAAGAAAATATCGGTACTAAAATATCCATTCTATTTCCGATTCATCAACCTCAGACAGCCTAATTCCGGCCACTATTCCAGGTCACAACCAACGAAATTTCTTCCTCGCTGGATAATAATCCCTCTTGTCTGGTCTTGATGGTATATCCGTTTTCCGGCTTGTAGGAAAGATATTGATCTGTTGTGGCGATAGCACTTTCCATTTGCTTTTCAATCTCAATATGCACTACTTCACCATTCAAAAAATGAACTTTCATTTTTTTTACCGGAATATCTTCCACTTTTGCTTCAAAATGGAGTTGTCGGAGCTGATCGTCCCGATCCAAAATCGTATCGATTTGATACTTATCAATCCACGATAATTTATTAATATCGGCATTGACAAAAGGAGCAAATTCATTTTCCAGATCAAAGGAATCGAGCTTCTGGAATTCTTCTTCTCCTTTATAGGTAATCGTTTTCTCAATAGCTTTAATATCAGCAAGCCGCCTCGCTTCGCTATCCATAAATCCTTCAAGATCGAAAAAAGGGGATTCCTTCTTTTCAACTTCGCCGTTTTCCAGGGTTTTAATACATCCTGTAAAAGTAAAGCCGGAAATAACTACCAAAAAAAACAGGTAAGTAACCTTTTTCATAAATTAGAATACATTGAAATTTGACTTCATCAACCAATAAAAGAACCAACCATTCTAACCTTAAGGGTAACAAAAGGTTCAAACTACGTCACTTAAGCGCTTTTCACGGCAGATTTTTTATTGATGAGTAGTGAATGCCCGGTCATATTTCCCGGCTGATCGATTCCCAGTATAGTCAATAGCGTCGGCGCCACGTCTGCCAATTTACCATTTTCAACCTTGTAATCGGCAGCATCTGCGCCTACATAAATACAAGGTACCGGATTTTTGGTATGAGCAGTATTTGGCGTACCATCTTTATTGATCATGTAGTCAGAATTTCCGTGATCCGCAATAATAATTACCCCGTAATCGTGGGCGGAAGCAATCTTTAATAATCGTTCTAAACATTGATCAACGGTTTCTGCCGCTTTCATGGCCGCTTCAAAAACGCCGGTATGTCCCACCATATCCGTATTGGCATAATTCAAACAGATGAAATCCGGCATATTGGCCTCTATTTCTTGAATGATCGCATCGGTTATTTCAATGGCGCTCATTTCAGGCTGGAGGTCATAAGTGGCCACTTTGGGAGACGGTATTAAGATGCGTTTCTCTTCTTCAAAAGGCTCTTCACGACCTCCATTGAAAAAGAAGGTAACGTGGGGATATTTTTCTGTTTCTGCAATTCTTACCTGTGTTTTTCCTATTTTGGAAAGCACCTCACCAAGCGTACCATCAACATCTTCTTTTTCAAATACCACTTTTATTCCTTTAAAGGTTTCATCATAACGGGTCATAGTAACGTAATGTAACTTCAATGGCTGCATGTCATAATCCTCAAAAGATTGTTGGGTTAAGACGGTAGTTAGCTGCCGGGGGCGATCCGTTCTGAAGTTAAAAAAGATAACCACATCGCCTTCCTCTATTGTAGCAATAGGCTCATTTGCTTGGTTAACCGCTACGATCGGTTTTAAAAATTCATCAGTAACGTCCTGATCATACTGCTTTTTCATGGCAGATAGAACATCTGTCGCCTTTTCCCCTTCCCCTTTGACCAAAAGGTCGTAAGCAAGTTTGATGCGCTCCCATCGTTTATCCCGGTCCATTGCGTAGTACCTTCCGATAACCGAAGCCAGTTGTGTTGGTTGATCTTCAATATGGTCCAACACTTCTTTCAAGTATCCCAACCCTCCTTTCGGATCAGTATCTCTACCGTCAGTAAATGCATGAATGAAAATATTTTTCAGCCCTTGATCGGTAGCCATATCGGTAAGCGCTAATAAATGATTAGAATGAGAATGCACCCCTCCATCAGAGACCAACCCCATAAAATGAACAGATTTATGGTGCTTCCCGGCATACTCAAAGGCTTCCTGAAGGATGGGATTTTGCTGAAGTTCTCCATCTTTTACGGCTTTGTTGATCCGGGCAAGTTCCTGGTAAACAACCCTTCCGGCACCAATATTCAAATGACCTACTTCAGAATTTCCCATTTGCCCCTCCGGTAGCCCTACCTGCTCGCCATAAGTGATGAGCTCGGCATTGGGATAATCCCGGTATAAGCTGTCCATAAACGGGGTTTTGGCCTGGGCAATAGCACTGACTTCAGGGTTCGGGCCATGTCCCCAACCATCGAGGATAATTAAAAAAGCACGCTTGTCATTCATAATAGGGCAATTTATTTATAAAATTCCTTAGAGGGAGTCTAAAAGACTTTTTAGACGGCCTCTTACCAGTAAACATTTGCAAACTCAAAAATAGTTGATATCTTATGCAGCGCAAAGAGGTTACAGGTATTTTATTAATTTTGACCTGGGAAATCAACGGGAATGTATAAAGTAATTTTTAATATCATAATTTTTCTACTGTTTGCTTTTGTGTTCGGCTCGGCACAACATTCAAATGAGGTCAACCCGTTTGAACTTCGTTATCGTATGGATAATCCGCCAACTCCTCCCTTAGAGACCCGCATTTCTGATAATCCATTTGATATCATTCCCTACGATAAATATAAGGCTAACCCAGGCCTGGCAAAAAAACCTTCGATCATTAAAGAAGTAGCCATAAAAGAAAAGCCCAAGGCCATTAAACTTTTTTGGCTTTTTATGATCTTATTAGGGCTGTTAACTATTGCTATAACATTATTCTCCAAATTCCTCACCTCTATTTACCGGGCGTTTTTGAATGATAATATCCTTAAGCTATTACAGCGAGAACAAAAGGGAATCCTCGATTTTCCCTACCTTTTCTTCCTGTTTTTTTTCTTCTTTAATGCAGGGATTTTTGCCTATCAGTCTATCCAATATTTCCTGGTAGGGAAGATAGCTCCTGGATTCCTGACGGTGTTTATTTTTGTCGGGTTAGTTGCTTTTGCAGTGATCGCTAAACAGTTCTTCCTCGGCCTCATCGCCTTCATTTTTCCGTTCGATAAGGAGCTAAATCAATATAGTTTTACTATCACTATTTTTAGTATCATTCTCGGCCTGGTCTTGTTTCCTATCAACCTTTTGGTCTCATTTGCCCCCCAGGGCATTGCGGTGGGTGCTATCTTTGCAGGCCTTGTGATCATTGGGCTGGTGTATATTTTCAGGTCTTTCAGAGGCCTTTTTTTAGCCGCAAATTATTTAGCATTTCATAAATTTCATTTTTTTATTTACCTTTGCACCGTCGAAATAGCCCCTGCTTTGATTTTTATCAAAATTTTGATTAACGAAGCAGCAGGCTAAAGAGGTTTAAATGAATCTCAATCCTTTACTGACATTGTTTAACAAAAGAACGCTGAATGTCAAAAAACGGAAACGCAGTGCAACAGCAGTACAAGCGCGTAGAAACTATCCTTATTTCCCAGCCGGAACCCCAACGCTCCCCCTATTTCGAGTTAGCGGAAAAATATAATCTCAAGATAGATTGGAGGCCCTTCATTCATGTAGAGCCTGTGGAATTAAAGGATTTTCGAAAAACAAGAATTCGTCCAGACGAATATACCGCAATTATCTTTACCAGCAGAAATTCTATTGACCATTTTTTCCGTTTATGTGAAGAAATGCGCATCAAAATGTCGCAAGACACTAAATATTTCTGCATGTCACCGGCCATCTCTAACTACCTCCAAAAATTTATCGTTTACCGAAAAAGAAAAGTGTTTGTCGGAAAGCGAACGATACAAGACCTTAAACCTGCATTGATGAAGCACAAGAGTAAAGAGAAATTCCTGCTCCCGTGCTCTAATCTCGGCAGTAAAGCGGTTTCCTCTTTTCTGGAGTCCAGTGACTTCGACTGGCAAGATGCAATGATGTATAAAACCGTCAGCAGCGACCTGTCTGACCTCAGCGATGTTACCTATGATGTGCTCGTATTTTTCTCTCCGCTAGGAATTACCTCTCTTTACGAAAACTTTCCGGAGTTTAAACAAAACGATACCCGGATCGCTGTCTTTGGAAAATCAACTTCCAAAGCTGTCACCGACCGAGGACTAACGATCAATATTCAAGCGCCGGCACCGGAATCGCCCTCAATGACCATGGCACTCGAAAAATACCTACAACAATCAAATAAATAAATTCTTACTTCGATTTTTTTGCTCTTCAAAAGGTGAAGGAGTCTCCTAACAGCTAGGATGTTACGAGACCCCTTCATCAAACTTCCTTACTCGTGAACTCATTGTTGCTTAAAACGGTTTATTTGATAAATTCAAATACCTGAGATATCTTATGATCGCAACCCTTTTGCTAGAAGAAATAAAAGAAAAATTCGAAGCTCACACGTTACCCGGCAGGGAAGCGCAATTAGCTATGGCCCACGCCAATAGAAATATCTTTCCCGAACCCGGAAAAGATGTGAACCTTGCCGGAGTGTTGGTACTTCTCTATCCTAAAGGAAATGCCTGGCATATCGTCTTCATCGAACGAGCATCGAGGAATAAAAATGACCGGCACCGAGGGCAGATCAGCTTTCCGGGAGGAAGATTTGAAGATGGAGATGAAATTCTTCAAAATACGGCCGTTAGGGAGGCAGAAGAAGAAGTAGGCGTCAATGCTGCCAATATTAATATTCTTGGCTCCCTTACAGATCTTTACATTCCGGTGAGCAACTTTCATGTCTTTCCTTTTGTAGGCTATACAGAGGAAACACCCGTCTTTACCCCGCAACTTTCTGAAGTAAAAGACATCCTGGAAGTCCCGGTAACCCATTTTAAAGATCCTGAAATCCGACAAAAAACAACTATTCGTATCTCCGATCACCTAATTCTCAAAGATGTTCCGTATTTTAACATCCACGGAACAGTATTGTGGGGAGCAACTGCCATGATGTTAAATGAATTTTTAGCGCTTATAGAATAACTACAGTCTATGGATTTTTCCATGCTCGATCAATTTGAAGATTTCAAAGAAGGCTACCGCCAAAATGTACGGGTGGTAGCTGTAAAATTCTTCTATTTCGAATCACAGGCTCACCTCTATGCTGCCAGACTGAAAGAAGCCGGTATTCCTTCCTTCATCTCTAACCCCCATACCTCCACTGTCATCCCGTTCGCAGAAGGCTCCATTGGCCTCCACGTCCACGAAAAAGATGCTAAACCAGCATTGGAAATCATCAGCCAACTCGATAAACAGTCTAACCAAGACCCTGAAGATATCTCTTATCACGATGCCGACCTTGAGGATATCTACTTTGAAAAAGAACTCCATGAATGGCGAAATAGAACCTGGACGCCCGCAAGCCTCATCGTCCTCTTCCTCATCGCCGTACTATTGTTGTTTTCTATCCTTAGAGCAATGGGCATTATCGACCCCTGGTTCTCAATCATATAATTGTTAAGATACTTCAAAAAAGATTGTTGCTCACCCCCACTTTCCACTTTCTACTTTCTACTTTCCACTTTCCTACTTTCCACTTTCCTAATTTCCACTTTCCACTTTCCTAATTTCTATTTTCCTATTTTCCTATTTTCCTATTTTCCAAAAAGATTATATTTAAGAATACAATAAATCGCCCTGAATCCATCTTTCCAACCTATTTTCTTCCCCTCCTCATAAGTTCTCCCGTAATAAGAAATGCCCACTTCATAAATCCGGATATTCTTCACCCTGGACACCTTAGCAGTTACTTCTGGTTCAAAACCAAACCGCTTCTCTTTAAGCGGAATTGCCTGAATAATTTCTGTTTTAAATAATTTATAGCAGGTCTCCATATCCGTAAGATTCAAATTAGTGAACATATTGGATAAAAAGGTCAAAAATTTATTCCCGATCGAATGCCAAAAGAATAAGACTCTATGCGGGTTTCCTCCCATAAACCGCGACCCATAGACGACATCGGCTACTCCGTCTAAAACAGGCTTTAACATTGCATTATATTCTTCAGGATCATACTCCAGGTCTGCATCCTGAATGATTAAATACTCTCCGGTAGCCCGGCTAATTCCGGTATGTAAAGCAGCTCCTTTGCCCCTATTTATTTCGTGAGCGAAATACTGGACGTCCAATCCCGGATTATTTTTGATGTAACCCAGAATCGCTTTTTCTGTTTCATCTGTTGAACAATCGTTTACGATAATGACTTCTTTTTGAACTCCTTCTATTAGATTGACCAGCTTTATCTTATCTAAAATCAGATGAATGGTAGGAGCCTCGTTGTAGGCAGGAATGATTATGGAGAGTTTTGAAACCATCAATCGCTTTTTACTTCATAAAAGGGGCAATAGGCAGCATTGGGCATCACTGGAAATGATTCCATCCCTGCGCCTTTAATGGGTGTATGTTACCACCCGTTGTATGTAGTTTAATCCCGTCTTTCTCATCAACAATTTCTCCTGCAATATAAATATCCGGTAAATATTTTACCTTTTCCAAGTCTTTCGGGTCTATGGTGAAAAGTAGTTCATAATCCTCTCCTCCGCTCAAGGCGCAAGTGATCGGATCCAACTTAAATTTGATGGCCATCATCTGCGCATCAGGATGGATCGGCACGCCGCTCTCCTCTATAAATGCTCCTACCTTCGATTGTCTACAAATATGGAACAAATCAGATGCCATACCGTCTGAGATATCGATCATGGCCGTAGGCACCAATTTGTTTTTAGCAAACAGGTCGATCATATCTCGCCGGGGCTCCGGCTTTAACTGACGCCCAATCAAATAATTTTGATTCTCAAGGTCGGGCTGGACACCTGGATTAGAAAGATAAACTCTTTTCTCCCGCTCTAAAATCTGCAATCCAAGATAAGCAGCCCCCAAATTACCGGTAATACACACCAAGTCGCCTTTATTTGCTGTATCTCTATACGTAATTTTTTCCTTACTTACCTCTCCTATTGCTGTAATACTTATAACCAGCCCTTTCTGAGAGGAAGTAGTATCCCCTCCAACCATGTCCACCCCATAACGGTCACAGGCGGCCTTAATCCCTTCATAAATCGCTTCCATTGCCTCTACCGAAAACCGGTTGGAAATACTGGTTGAAACGGTAATTTGCTTGGGATGGCCATTCATGGCATATATGTCAGATAAATTAATAACGACCGCTTTGTATCCTAAATGCTTCAAGGGAGTATACATTAAATCAAAATGGATCCCTTCAACCATCATATCTGTTGTCACTACTGTTAGATTAGGCCCTCCGGTATTGATGACCGCCGCGTCATCTCCTACGCCTTTTACCGAACTTTTATTGGCTAAAGAGAAAGACTTCGTCAAATGCTCAATCAATCCAAATTCTCCCAACTTGCCAATTTCCGTCCGTTTGTTTTCTAATTCTTCCGACATAATAATTTTTTGCTTAATAATATTCTATTTGAATGAACCATATCCTGTTTTTGGGCGCTTCCAAAAGCCCTCCTAATATGTGCTGTTCTTTAAGATAAATATTTTCCAACAATCGGCATTCTTCTCCCCATACCAAAAGCTTTGGGAGAAACCCGGAGTACCGGGGCTGTCTGATACCGCTTAAATTCGTTGATATTGACCATCCGCAATACCCGTCGGACCAATTTCTCATCATGCCCCATTTCAATGATCTCCTGCGGACCTAATTTATTTTCAATATACTCATATAATATCACATCCAATTCTTCATAAGGCGGCAGACTATCGGTATCCAGTTGATCAGGCTTCAGTTCGGCTGAAGGCGGCTTCGTAATGGTATTCTCCGGAATAACCTCTCCGTCTTTATTGATGAAACGGGCCAATTCAAATACTTCTGTCTTGTAAACATCCCCAATAACAGATAACCCTCCGCACAAATCTCCGTAAAGCGTGCCATACCCTACCGCCATTTCACTTTTGTTGGTCGTGTTTAATAAAATATTCCCAAACTTATTGGATAAAGCCATCAAAAGGATACCTCTGCTCCTCGATTGAATATTCTCTTCCGCAATATTAAACGGAGTGGCCCAAAAATGCGGCTTCAATTGTTCCATAAAGGAATCATATATAGTTTCGATGGGAATAATATCGTAATGGGCTCCCAAATTTTCAGCCAAATCACGGGCGTCATTCACGGAGTGGTCGGAAGAAAAATGAGAAGGCATCAAAATTAATCGCACATTTTTTGGACCTAAAGCTCTGGCGGCTATTACTGCAGTTACTGCTGAATCAATGCCCCCTGATAGCCCCAGTATCGCCCTTTTAAATCCCAATTTCCCAAAATAATCCCTCACCCCTAATACCAATGCATCATGGATGGCTTCCATTTTGGATATCTGCTGTTCGCTTACTCCATTCCCTTTTTCAACTTCATCCAGCCGGTATGTTCGGAGATCTTCTTCAAAATAGGGTAATTCGTCGAAAATGGCTCCGTCAGGCGACATTACTATAGAGCCCCCGTCAAAGATCAACTCTGTCTGAGCCCCAATGTGATTAATGTAAAACATCGGCAACTTATAGCGCTCTACATTTGATTTCAACACATGCTTCCGCTCTTCTACCTGCTTATGATTAAATGGAGAAGCTGAAATATTAATAACAAAATCAGGTTGCTGAGGCATCATTTCATCTAAAGGACAGATCGTGTAAAGTGGATTCTCATTACCTATATTCCAGATATCTTCACAAACCGTCAGCGCTATTCGCTTTCCTTTATACTCAACAATACTAAACGCTCCAGCCGGCTCAAAATACCGGTATTCATCGAAAATATCATACGTAGGTAGCAAAGCCTTGTGTGCAACTTGCTTAACTTGCCCGTCAGCCAAAAAATAGGCTGAATTAAACAGATCCTTTCCCTCTATTACCGGATTTTTACTCGGCGAGCCGACCACAATAGCAATCCCCCTTGCTGCATCTGCCAGAGTATCAATCGCTTCATTAGCCAAGCGGATAAAATCATCAAATTCTAAAAAATCCCTTGGCGGATAACCACAGGTAGCCAACTCGCTGAAACAAATAATATCCGCCCCCGCTTCTTTTGCTTCCTCTGTCGCCTTCAACATTTTGGAAACATTTCCTTCAAAATTACCAATATGAAAATTGAACTGTGCAATTGAAATCTTCATGTATAAAATGACTAATGTTTAGAAAAAACCAGTAACACTTACCTTCAAATAAAAGGCCGTTCTGGTTACTCTTCTTAATAATCCATATGCGAAGATAGTTTAAAACTATATCATTTCTTTTTTCAAGCTATAGATTTCCGTATTTTGAGACTTTATCTGGTCCCGCATTTTTTTCTAACAAGGGGGAACAGAATAATTAAGCTTTTTCTTTTGTCAACTATTCAACCACCTATGAAACACACATTTACCCTATCGTTACTATTATTTACCTGCATCCTTTTTTCCCAATCCTTTGATACTGATCTAAGTGTTCAACTCTCCGCCCAGATTGATCCGAATGCTCCATCTATCACCCTTCAGTGGTTGCTTCATGACGATGCGACCACCTACAGTATTCACCGAAAGTTAAAAAATCAAACCTCCTGGGGTCCCGAAATAGCTGAGTTGGATGGTTCTGAAAACACCTTTACCGATACTGAGGTAGAGGTAGGAGAGGCTTATGAATACAGAGTAATCAAATCAGGGAACCTGACTGGCTATGGCTACATCTATGCAGGTGTAGAGCTTCCGGCGATTAATTACCGGGGAAGGCTTCTTCTACTGATCGATTCTACTTATGACGCGCCCTTACAAAATGAGATCCACCGCCTGATTCGCGACATAGAAGGCGATGGGTGGTCAGTGACTACTCATTTTATATCTCCTGCCCAATCTGTGCCTTCTGTTAAAGATACAATCATCAATTGGTACGACCTTGCACCCGACGATAGTGAGGCCATTTTCTTATTAGGCCATATTCCGGTCCCATACTCCGGGAATATTGCCCCCGATGGCCATAACGATCACCAGGGAGCCTGGCCGGCCGATGCCTACTATGGAGATATTAACGGAAATTGGACGGACTTCTCCATTAATAACACATCGGCCGGCGATATGCGAAATCACAATGTCCCGGGCGATGGCAAATTTGATCAGAGCATTATTCCTTCTGATATTGAATTACAGGTGGGTAGAGTAGACCTCTCCAACCTTCCTGCTTTCCAGGATAATGAGATAGAACTCACCAGAACTTATCTCGACAAAAACCACGCGTTTAGAAATGGCCAGATCAATGTCACTCGAAGGGGAATGATCGAAAATAATTTTGGTAGCTTTAATGAGGGATTTGCGCAAAATGGCTGGAAAAACTTTTCCACCATGTTTGGCCCAGATAGTGTTAGTTATCAAGACTACCTAAGCACACTAAACTCAGAAAGCTATATGTGGTCCTATGGTTGTGGCGCTGGTTCATATACCAGTTGTGGAGGAGTGATCAATACCAACCAATTCGCAACCGATTCAGTCCAAACGATTTTTACCATTCTATTCGGAAGCTATTTTGGAGATTGGGATCGCTCAAATAACCTGTTAAGAGCAGCGCTGGGATCAGGTACGGTACTCGCAAATTTCTGGGCAGGTCGGCCCAATTGGCAAGTTCATCATATGGCCCTTGGGGAAACAATAGGATATAGTACCCGATTATCTCAAAACAATTCCACTATAACTTATACTACTGGCTTCGGCGCGCGCAACATTCATATTTCGCTAATGGGTGACCCTTCATTGCGCATGCACTATCTCAAACCAATAGCTTCTCTGGACCTGGAAGAAGAAGCTAGTCATGTACAAATAAGTTGGGACCATTCGCAAGAGCTGAATATTATCGGCTATCATATATTCCGAAAAGAAACAGGAACCGAAGACCTTGTACGGCTGACCAATACGCCTGTTTCAGGATTAAATTTTGTAGATTCTTGTTTACAAGTAGGTAGTCATTATACCTATTCTGTCAGACCTGTTAAACTTGAACTTTCCGCCAGTGGGACCTATTACAATATGGGAACTGGAATTTCGGATACGATTACGATAACAGAGGAATCGGAAATCGTTGCAGGACTTAGCAAATATGTTAATGACTACACCGTAGAATTCGAAAATTTGTCCGCCAATGCGGTAAGCCTTTTCTGGGATTTTGGCAATAATCAAACCTCCTCAGAAGAAAACCCGACAGTCACTTACGCTGAAAACGGAACTTATTTAGTTACCTTAATTGCAACAAATAATTGCGGCCTCTCCGATACTTTATATACCTCTGTGACCATAGAAGTTTCTTCTATTTTTTCAGCATATGAAACCCGGAATATTTCTATTTATCCTAACCCGGCAACCTCTGAAATTTTTGTTTCGGTTCCGGGTTTAAAAAACGGACAAATGGCTATCTTCTCAACGAACGGGAAGATAATGGCCCGGCATATACTTAAAAAGGAAAATCAAGCCATAAAAATTGGAACCCTTCCCAAAGGAATGTACCTTGTGCGGGTGGCAGATGAAAATAAAAATTGGTATATTACCAAATTGTTAGTTCAGTAGTTTTCTATAAATAGTTTTGTTTAATTGTTGGATCGTTCAATTGTTTTATTCTTAAATTTCAATTTAACCGTTCAACCTTTCAACCGTTCGACTCCTAATGAGTGATTTCATCGTATCGGCCCGAAAATATCGACCTCAACGTTTTGATGAAGTAGTGGGGCAGCAACATGTTTCGCTTACGTTAAAAAATGCCCTGCAAACAGGACACCTGGCACATGCATTTCTATTCTGCGGGCCTAGGGGAGTAGGTAAGACCACCTGCGCAAGGATCCTGGCCAAAGTCATCAATTGCGAAAACCCGACCGATGATTATGAAGCCTGCAACGTCTGTTCATCCTGCCAGGCTTTTAGCCAGAATGCTTCTTTTAATATAACCGAACTAGATGCCGCTTCCAACAACAGCGTCGAGCATATCCGCGCATTGATCGAACAAGTGCGCTTCCAACCTCAGCAAGGGAGATACAAAGTATTCATTATCGATGAGGTGCATATGCTTTCTCAACAAGCCTTCAATGCCTTTCTCAAAACCCTGGAAGAACCCCCTTCCTACGCCATCTTCATTCTGGCTACGACCGAAAAACATAAAATCATTCCGACCATCCTTTCAAGATGTCAGATCTTTGATTTTAGAAGGATTCAGGTAAGCGCCATCGTTGATCACCTACAACAGATCTGTCAAAAAGAAGGAATTCAAGCTGACAAAAACGCCCTGCACATCATTGCCCAAAAAGCAGACGGCGCTCTACGGGATGCCCTCTCTATTTTTGACCGGATGATCTCCTTTTCTTCCAATGCTATCACCTATGAGTCGGTCATCCAAAACCTCAATGTGCTCGACTATGACTACTATTTTAAAATCGTAGACTTTCTATTATCCGAAAATCTCTCCCAAACCCTATTGCTCTTTGATGAAATATTGAATAAAGGGTTCGAATCAGACATCTTCCTGCTAGGTCTGGCCGAACACCTCCGTAATGTGCTCGTCTGTAAAGATCCCTTAACGGTTTCTCTGCTGGAAGTTAGTGAAGAGGTGGAAGAAAGCTATAAAAACCAAGCAGCTCTTGCTCCAAAGAACTGGCTCCTCTCTGCCCTCGATATTGCCAATGACTGCGATGTAAACTTTAAAATGGCCAAAAATAAGCGCTTACATGTAGAAATGGCTCTAATGAAAATGGCCTATATCAATAGTGTCACAACTATTCAACAAGCTGCCCCTCAAACCACTCAAAAAAAAACTCCTGAACAATCCTCTTCACCCCAAAATCCAGTAATCCAACAATCTCCTCAGTCCTCTCAATCCTCTCAATCCAACAATCCAACAATCCAACAACCCCAAAATCCCTCAACCCAAAAATCTCCCAACACTCCTCCGATTAAACAATCTAAAAAGTTTAATACCCCAAAAATCGCATCCATCGATGCTCTTGCTAAAGAAATGGACTCCAAAAAGGAAACCGCTTCCCAATCAGTTCAACCGCTCAATCTGGAACTGGTACTCAAAACCTGGAAAGAGTACGCCGACACCCTTCAGTCTCCCTCAGCTAAAAATGCCCTTTATAACGCCAATGTGGAAATTGGCGGTGATCGACAACTTCTGGTAAAGGTAGCTTCTGGCCTCAATAAAGGACTGATTCAACAAGAAACCACTTTAATGGATCATCTACGACAAGTACTTCAACTGAAAAACCTCGAATTGAAAATCATTATTGACGAAACCCTGACCCCTAAAAAAACCGCCAAGAAGCCTAAAAAACCATTGACGGTGAAAGAAAAATACGATAAAATGGTGCAAGCAAATCCATTAGTTCAAGAATTCAGAAAACGATTTGACCTGAAAGCAGACCAAGAATAGCCACTAAATGAAGCAAAAAATGGCTTCACCAAGACAGTTCACCTATCTAAATTTAACACTTTAAAACAGCTAATTACCAAAAGCGTTATACTTTTGGTTTTTTCCTGAAAATCTTTATTCATTTACAAATCCTTGCCATTATGGATCAGTCTTTCTGGTATTTAGAAAATATTGACGTCACTGGAATCTTTTGCCCCAAAAAGCTAAAAATGGGCGCTATGGAAGCGCATCCTCAAAAAACATTCAAAAAAAGTGACTACATCTATCTCCCTGAAGAACAATCAGATCATATCTTTTTTATCACTAATGGAAGAGTAAAAATAGGTACTTACTCGGATTCAGGTAAAGAAATTACTAAAGCCATCCTTTCCAATGGAGAAGTTTTTGGAGAACTCGGGCTCATCGGCGAAAAAAAACGAAGGGATTTTGCCTTCGCCATGGAAGAAACAATGGTCTGCATCCTTTCTATAGATGAAGCCAAATCGCTGATGCGCGAACGTAATGCACTAAGCCTATTTCTTATGAATATTCTCGGAAATCGAGTCCTCGAAATGGAAAAAAGACTAGAATCACTGGTCTTCAAAGATTCCCGAACCCGCATCGTAGAATTCCTTCAGGATCTCGCCCACAAAAAAGGACAACGAGTTGGTTATGAAATGGTTGTTCGCAAATTCCTGACCCACCAGGAAATCGCTAACCTCACTGCTACTTCCAGACAAACCGTCACCACCGTACTCAACGAACTCCGAAATAAGGAAATCCTCAAATTCGACCGGCGCCGCCTCCTCATCCGTGACATGGAAAAGCTGGCCGCTGAAGCAGTAGTATAGGCTTGTTCAGAAAGTAAATATTCCCCACTCTTTACTATCTTTGTCCTACATCAAAATTATTAGTTAGTGTACAACTTGCTCAAACCTTTACTGTTCTTACTTCCTGCTGAAAAAGCACACTATTTTACGCTTTCCTTGCTAAAATTTACCTTAAATATTCCCATTGTCAGCACACTGTTCAAAAATTTTTATACGATCAAATCCGAAAAACTGAACAGAAAACTAATGGGACTCACTTTCCCCAATCCCGTTGGTCTGGCGGCAGGATTCGATAAAGATGGCAAATCCTTCAGAGAAATGGCTAGCCTCGGATTCGGATTTATAGAATTAGGCACCGTAACCCCCAAGCCACAATCGGGCAACCCAACTCCCCGCCTCTTTCGTCTTCCTGCAGATGAGGCACTTATAAATCGTATGGGATTCAATAATGATGGGGTAGAAGCACTAGTCAACCGACTGAAAAAAGGAACACCCGAAAATCTGGTGATCGGGGGAAATATCGGAAAAAATAAAATTACCCCCAACGAAAAAGCGGTGGACGATTATACCTACTGCTTCGAACAATTATTCCCTTATGTCGACTATTTCGTGGTCAATGTAAGCTCTCCCAATACGCCAAACCTTCGAGCCCTTCAAGATAAAGAACCGCTCACCCAACTCTTATCTACCCTCCAAACCGTCAATCAACAAAAGTCAACGCCCAAACCCATTCTCCTGAAAATCGCTCCCGACTTATCCAATGCACAACTTGACGATATTATCGAAATAATTGGTCGAACCAAGCTCGATGGATTAATTGCAACCAATACCACCATAAATCGCGATCATCTCCAAACTTCTGATGAAAAAATTCGTAACATAGGAGCAGGAGGATTAAGCGGTGCGCCCCTCACGCAGCGTTCTTTTGAAATTCTGCGTTACCTTAAAGAACGCCTTTCAAAAAACACTATAATTATCTCTGTAGGGGGAATTAATTCGCCTGAAGAAGTGTTAAAAAGGTTAAAAGCAGGTGCCGATTTAATACAAATCTATACTGGCTTGGTTTACGAAGGTCCAGGTATCGTGAAAAGGATCAATAAACGCCTTCTTAAAACTCAAAACGCTTAATATCCACAGTTTATAGAGCACACCCTCTCCTCAAAGCAGTTCCAACTTTAAACGAGGATCACTAACATTGTATTGACCAAGTTGTCCCAAACATTTATTAACAACTTATAGTGTTACTAATTTACCCGGTTGGTAATACCATATACTAGAAACTATTGCGCCATGATTATTTTCATGATCCTTTTAATCCTCTTTGGATTAAACACTGTACATCTTTATTATGATAGAAGTCAAAACGTACTTAGAGACAGCCGGTTTTGGCTGGCCCTATTTGTCTTTTTTGTCCTGGCTTTTTTAGCCATAAGAGGAGCGATTTTTCAGCCGTTATTTTAACCAACAACCTTTAAGCTCAAGTCAAGACTTTCAGCAGAATGTGTAAGAGCTCCTACGGAGATAAAGTCTACGCCGGTCCTTGCATATTCTCTGACATTGTGAATGTTGATCCCTCCCGAAGCTTCTGTCTCAAATCGTTTATTAACAGTTGCCACTGCTTCCTGTAATAGCGGCAATTCAAAATTGTCTAGCATAATTCGCTCTACTCCCCCCACTTCCAAAACCTGATGCAACTCAACCAAATTGCGAACCTCAATCGTCATAGCCAAATCCAGATTATTGTCGGCCTTGTACTTATGAATGGTCTCAATAGCCTGCCTTATTCCCCCACAAGCATCAATATGATTATCTTTCACCATAAATCGATCGTACAACCCAAACCGGTAATTGGTACATCCGCCTAACCGAACCGCCCACTTCTCCAGAAACCGAATTAGCGGCGTCGTCTTTCGCGTATCCAATACCGTAACCGGTAAATCCTCAACCTCAAATGCAAATCGATTACTCAATGTGGCAATGCCACTCATGCGCTGCATGGCATTCAGAATGATTCGCTCCACCTTCAAAAAAGCCCGTGCATTGCATGTTACCTCGAAACCTACATCGCCAAAACTCATACTCTCTCCATCTGGAATAAGCGCCTCAAATATAGATGACGGATCAGCTTTCTTAAAAATAAATTCCGCCAACTCAACTCCCGCAATGACTCCCGCATCCTTCACCAACAATTTTCCTTTTACCTCGCTTTCTTCAGGAATACACGCTAATGAGGTAAAATCACCTGGCCCCATATCCTCCGCTAATGCCAGCTCCAAAAACAGTTCTAAATCTTCCACTTTTACACTTCCCATATCAATACTCATATTATTCGTTTTGATTATGCAATGGACTTTCTGAAAAATTGACGCAAAGGTAACCCTTTTTGAGTAAAAAGGAAAGCTTCAAAAACGATCTAACAACTTTATGACACTTTCGATTCAGTGAAAGAAAAAGATCTCTCCAAGTCGTTCTATCGCTCTATCGTTCTATCGTCACATATACCCCTGCGCTTGCAGATTAAATAACTCTGCATATTTCCCGTCCTTAGCCAACAGTTCTTTATGCGTTCCGTATTCCAGGCGGCGACCATTCTCCAAAAACAAAATCTTATCAGCCATGCGAACCGTCGAAAAACGATGAGAGATCAATACAGCAGACTTTCCCGAGATCAAATCGGCAAATCGTTGAAACACTTCATGCTCTGCGCGCGCATCAAGTGAAGCCGTTGGTTCATCAAGGATCAACAACTGTGCATCCCGCATGTATGCCCTGGCCAAGGCTACTTTCTGCCATTGACCTCCAGACAGATCAACCGCATTTTCAAATCGCTTACCCAATACCTGCTCGTATTGCTCAGGTAACGCCTCAATCACATAATCCGCAAGGCTCTTCTGTGCGGATGACTCAATCTTCGACAAATCTCCTCCCTCCTCAATATTTCCAATAGCTATGTTTTCCCTTGCTTTGATCTGAAACCGGATGTAGTCTTGAAAGATAATCCCGATATTTCTGCGTAAATCTTCCAAATTATAATCCCTCAAATCTGTCCCATCCAATAAAATTCGCCCCTCAGTAGGGTCATAAAGCCTGGCTAACAACTTGACTAATGTTGTCTTTCCTGCTCCATTCTCCCCCACCAGAGCCAACTTTTCTCCAGGTTTTAACTCGAAAGACAAATTACGTAACGCCCACTTTTCACTGTTCAAATACTTAAATCCTACATTTTCAAACACAAACCCTTCTTTAATAGGTGTCGGTACCATCTTCGCATCTACTTCTTCCCCCATCAATGGCTTGATATTAAAAAAGTCAAATAGATCTTTTAAGTATAACGCTCCCTCTACAATGCGAGAAAAACGGTTCATTATACTTTGCAGCATCCCCCGCATCCTATTGAAGGAACCGGAAAGGAACGTCAACGTTCCGACAGTAATCGTTCCGCTTATGGTCTGTAAGATAATGAATACGTAAGCGCCATAATAAGCTAGGGTGCTGATCAAAGAAAGAATTGTTCCCCAAAAAGCCCTTTTGACAGCTATGTCTTTGTTAGCCTGATAATAACGATCGGAAAGATCTCTGAACCGAGTGGCAATAAAGCCCGCCAAGTTAAAAATCTTTACTTCCTTAGCTGTAACGTCACTAGCTCCGATATACCTCAAATAGTCCAACTCTCGACGCTCCGGCGTCCAGTTTCTCGTTAGCGAATAAGTGCGCTGGTTGAAATGGCTTTCTCCTAAAAAAGAAGGAATTACCGCTATTACTAATAATAATATTAACCAGGGATTAAAAGCGACCAGCCCCGCCCCCAGAGAAAGTACCGTGATCATATCCTGAACCTGTGACAATACCTGCGACATTAAGACGGTCCTTCCGTTAGTCTGTCGCCTCGCTCGCTCCAACTTGTCGTAAAAAGTAGGGTCTTCAAACTGATACAGATCGAGCTTAACCGCATGCCGGATCAGGTCTACTGAAGTACGGTTGGCAAATAAATCACCTAGTAAGCTATCAATTAATGTAATAGACCGGTTCAAAATTTCAGATAATGCCGCCACTACCAACTCCAGACCAACCATTATCCACAAAAATTGCTGATCTTCACCAGGATTATTATACAAAAATATAACCTCGTCGATAATTACTTTAACAATGTAAAGAGAGGCCAGAGGTAGGAGGGCCTTGACAATTCGTAAAATTAAGTTAGATATCGTAAGTAGTTTACTCGTACCCCAGATTAACCTGAAAAACTTCGGAAGATTTCGAAGCGCCGAAAATTGATCCTTTATGGATTCCTTTGAGTCGTCTTGTGCCATATGAATAATTTAAGTGGCTAACAGATTTGAGATGATTCGGTTCCGAAAATTATAAAGTGCTTGCATTCATTCTACATTTTTATGTTTATAAAACCTAATTTTGTTTTTCCTTGTTTTGAGGGGGTTAGCAGCAAGCTAAAATTGCTTACAGAAAAATTTTATGAAACCACAAATACAAGAATTAAACGACTTATTGGCCATCTTACAATTAGAAAAAGATCAGGATTTCGAACAATTTAAGCAATATGTTCAAAGCCTTTCCATTTCGGAGCGACAAGAACAAGGATATTCCTGGTACCCTCTTTCCGTAGTCAAATCGGGCTATACAATTGGAGAACGAGCCTTTGTCGTCGTCGAGCGATCCGAAACGGACAAATACCCCCACCAGTTCCGTTCAGGGAAAATCGTCAATTTGTATACCCGGCAAGAGGGAATCAATAAGCGTGAAAAATCAGGCGTCATCAATTATGTTGATAAAAATAAGATGAAGATTGTCCTGAATTCAAAAGACCTACCCGATTGGCTAGGAGGCGGAATGATCGGTGTAGACCTCATGTTTGACGATCGCACGTATCAGGAAATGGAAAAAGCACTTAAAAAAGTCATCAAGGCTGACCGGGACCGCCTTGCTGAACTCAGGGATATTCTACTGGGCCACCTTCCTCCTCAACATCCAGAACTACTCCCATACTTAGACTTACCCCAACTCAATACTTCCCAGCAAAAAGCGGTAAACGCCATCCTTGCATCTAAAGACATCTCCATCATCCATGGCCCTCCCGGCACCGGAAAAACGACAACCATCGTTCAGGCTGTCAAAATACTTTCCAAACGTGAAAATACCATACTGGTAACTGCCCCAAGCAATGCAGCTGTCGACCTGCTCACCGAACGCCTTGCTTCTGAAGGACTGCTCACGGTAAGAGTAGGAAACATAGGAAGGGTAGATGAGGATATTATAAGCCACACACTAGAGGCCAGGCTCTCTTCCCACCCCGAAAGTAAGAATATCAAAAAACTAAAAATCCAGGCCGCCGAAAGTAGAAGAAAGGCCAGGAGGTATAAACGCAGGTTCGGCCCCGCTGAGAGAGCTGAACGGAAGGAATTATGGAATGAAGCCCGAGAACTATCCGCCTGGGCCAATCAATTGGAGGACCGGCTGATCAACCAAATCCTCGACGCCGCCGATGTGATCACCTGCACCCTTGTTAGCTCCAATAATCCCGTCCTCGAAAAGCGGACATTTAAAACAGTTGTTATTGATGAAGCAGCCCAGGCCCTGGAACCTGCATGCTGGATCCCCATTGCCAAAGCCGCTAAGGTCGTCATGGCCGGCGACCCTTTTCAACTGCCTCCTACCATCAAATCACATAAAGCCAGAAAAGAAGGGTTAGGGGTAACCTTAATCGAAAAAGCTATTGACCGATTACCCGAAGTACACCTGCTCAATGTGCAATATCGAATGCATCAGGTTATCATGAACTTCTCCAATAACATTTTTTATAATAATGCACTAAAAGCCCACCAAAGCGTTGCCACTCAAAAATTAACCATTGAAGAAAACCATCCTGTAGTTTTCATCGATACGGCAGGCTGCGGATTCACAGAAGAACTAGAGCCCCAATACAAAAGCCGTTTCAATCCCGGAGAGTACAATATTTTAAGAGAGCACCTCTATCAAGTGGTCGATGCTATCATACAGGATCAGCCCCTTCCTCCTATCGGGATCATTTCTCCCTATCGAGAACAGGTGCTATTTATTAAAAATGCCATTCAGGAAGATGAAAAATTACTCCAACACAATCTGTCTATCAATACGATCGATGCTTTTCAAGGACAAGAAAGAGAAATAATCTATATTTCGTTAGTAAGATCCAACAGTTCTTCCGAAATTGGATTTTTAAAAGATTACCGGCGTATGAATGTAGCCATGACGCGCGCAAAAAAGAAACTTATTGTCGTTGGTGACAGCTCAACCATTGGTGCCGATGAATTTTACAGTGCTTTCTTGGATTATTGCGATACCAAAGGCACCTACCGAAGCGCCTGGGATTTTATGTTATAATAATACATGTATATGGACAATCTTTCTCAACATATTGAAGGACTCGTATTTGCTACAGAACATCCTATTACCCTCGAAGAAATCCGGGAATGTCTCGAAAAAACCTTTGAAACCACCTTCAACGAGGACGACCTGTTGGCAATCATTGGGCAACTTTCCGAAAAATACCAAAACGATCAATTCGCTTTTGAGTTGACCAATATCGGAAATGGTTATCAGTTCTTAACAAAAGGTGCCTATCACAATATCATCGCCAACCATCTTAAATTAACCAACCGAAAGCAGCTCTCCAGAGCTGCCCTCGAAACCCTCTCCATTATTGCGTACAAACAACCCGTACCCAAGAGCGAACTGGAAAAGATCCGTGGAGTAAGTTGCGATTACTCCATCCAAAAACTATTAGAAAAAGAATTAGTTACCATTACCGGTAGGAGCGACGGCCCTGGAAGGCCGCTATTATACGGCACTAGCGATAAGTTTATGGATTATTTTGGCATCAATAGTATCAAGGATCTCCCCAAACCCAAAGATTTTAAAACACCCGATAGCGAAATCGGCGAACCCGCCCCCGTTGATAAAGATCAATAATTGTTTCAGCCAAAATAAAACACATTCGTTTCCGCCATTGTTATGTAGTAAAATTAAGTGCTTAACGAATTAGCTTGAGTCTCAATTTTTTGACCTTGCTACTTACTAAAGAATGAAATATCGAATAATATGGAAAAGCCATTAGTGAATAGAGTAGCCAAAAGCGGATTAATTACTATTAATTTGGAAGATTATTTCCCCCAGAGCGAAATAGCGGAGTTTGATCTTAAAGACTACCTATTCAAAGAATTGATCCTAAAAGAAAAAGAGTTCAGAACAGCATTAAAAGAACATGACTGGGAAGCATACACCGATAAAACTTTACTTTTGCATTGTTCTACAGATGCCATCATTCCGGTTTGGGCTTATATATTGGTTACCTCTTATGCAGCTCCTTACGCCCGCCATATTTTTCAAGGTACTAAAGAAGAATACTATAAGTATGCTTTTAATAAAGCGCTTGAACAAATCGATCCTTCAAAATATGAAGATGAACGCATTGTGATCAAAGGATGCAGTAATAAGCCCGTTCCGGCTTCCGCCTATGCTGAGTTGACCAGATTGATCCGCCCGTACGCTAAAAGTATTATGTATGGAGAGCCTTGCTCAACTGTTCCCATTTTTAAAAAGAAAATTAAAAGGTAATCTATCTACCATAATCAGGTTAATATTTTGCTAAAAAAGACAAAATCAGCAACTTAATTACCCAAAATCAAGTAAAATTGGTATACTTACAGACAACGTTTTTTGGGTTGATTAAAACTAACGTCTCATGAAAAATATTACCTGGATTGCCTTTGCGATTTTAGCCCTGTGTACTTTATTTATTTTCGGATTTACAAAAGAAGAAGATTCATCACCTGATATTTTGAACAGGACTAATGGTGTCTCTCAAGTAATTGAATCCGTTGATTTCAATAAAACCTTCGACTTTGCGGGGGAACTTATTCCGGTAGATCAGTTTGATGTAAAAGAGCGCCTAGACCGGGAAATAACAGTAAATACCTATTATCATTCCAATACCATATTAAATATTAAGAGAGCAAATAAGTACTTTCCGGCCATCGAACCCATCCTGGCCAAGAACAATATCCCTCAAGACTTTAAGTATTTGGCAGTAGCAGAAAGTAGTTTATCTAATGCCGTTTCACCTGCGGGTGCTCGAGGATTTTGGCAGTTTATGGAAAGGACAGGCGAAGCCTATGACCTCGAAATCAACAATGAAGTTGATGAGCGCTATCATCTGGAAAAATCTACGGAAGCGTTTTGTCAATATATTGCTCATTACAAAGAAGAGTTTGGCTCCTGGCTACTAGCGGCAGCAGCCTATAATATGGGCGGCCCCAACCTGAGAAAATCGATGGAGGTCCAACGCGCGTCAACTTACTTTGATCTCAACTTGAGCCAGGAAACGAACAGGTATGTATTTAGATTGGTAGCGCTGAAAGAGATTTTAAGTAATCAAAAAGATTTTGGGTTCTACATCGAAAAAGATCAATTATATGAGCCTTTAGGCGATTATTATCTGTTAGAAGTGGCCGAACCTATTGAAAATCTTGGCGATTTTGCAAATAAGTATGGCATCTCTTACAGAATGCTAAAAATTTATAACCCTTGGTTGCTAACTTCCAAATTAACCAATCAGAGTAGAAAAACGTATAAAATCAAAATTCCAAAGCAGAAAATTGATTAATTTTTAGATAAAAACCTCACAACCCACTGTTAGTAATGTTGATAACTTTTAATAAGTTACCAACATTACTTTAATAACTGCTAAGCGTACTTCTTCTCAAAATCTTTCATCACCTCAATTAATACTGCCACACTTTCCTTGGGTAAGGCATTATACATAGAAGCTCTGAATCCTCCTACTGACCGGTGCCCCTTAACCCCTACGCATCCAGTTTGGGTACAAGCGTCAAGGAAAGCTTCCTCAAGATCTGCATTTTTAAGTACGAAAGTTGGATTCATCAAAGATCGATCCTCTTTGGCTGCAACCCCTTCAAATAGTTGGTTGCGGTCCAGTTCATCGTAAAACATGCCAGCCTTTTCCTTATTGCGGGCATACATTACTTCAAGCCCTCCCAGTCCCTTGATCCATCTCAACGTAAGCATACACACAAAAATCGGATAAACAGGAGGAGTGTTGAACGCAGAATTCTTTTTAATATGTGTTTCATAATTCAACATGGTGGGAATAGTCCGTCCTGCTTTACCCAAAAGGTCTTTCTTAACGATCACTAATGTAGTTCCTGCGGGACCAAGGTTTTTTTGAGCCCCCGCATAAATGACCCCGAATCTATTAACGTCAATTGGTCTTGAGAAAATATCAGAAGACATATCGCAGACTAACGGAATTGAGGTATCAGGAAACTGTTGATATTGCGTTCCGAAGATCGTATTGTTACTTGTAAAATGAAGGTAGGCGGCATCGGCAGGCACTGTATAATCTTTTGGGATATAGTTAAAATTACTACTTTTAGAAGAAGCAAGCACTTCAACATTCCCAAAGTTTTTAGCCTCTTTAATGGCCTTTGTTGACCAGCTACCGGTGTCCAGGTAGCAAGCCGATTGGTCAGCTGCCAGGAGATTCATCGGGACCATAAAAAACTGCGAGCTAGCTCCTCCTGTAAGAAATAAAACGGCGTAAGAATCATCAAGGCCCAAAATATCCTGAACCAACTGCACTGCTTCGTTTAAAATATCGACGAATGCCTTACTGCGGTGGGAGATCTCCATGATAGACAACCCGGAGCCATTCAGTTCGGCGGCAGCTTCAGAAGCCTCTTTAATGACTTCGGCAGGAAGTATGGCAGGTCCTGCGCTGAAATTATGTTTTTTCATAAATGATGGGTTTAGATAAAAAAATTTCTAAAACGACTGCAATATAAATAACTGCCTCTAAACGGCGTAATACCAGCCTTAAAGAACTTTACCGGTTTAAAGAAAAGAACCGGTTTTCTCCAAAAAACTACTTATTTTTAATTTTTTTTCCAAAGTTGTTTGACAATTCCAAAATATGATCTTACCTTTGCAATCCGCTTTTAAAGAAAGGCACTTTTATTTTTGAAAAAAATGTATTGTAACATGGCGTTTTATAATGTTGATAAGGCAAAAACCGCAGTTGTGGAGAAAGTGTGAATAGGTGTGAAAAACGAGTTAAAAAC
This sequence comes from uncultured Saprospiraceae bacterium, assembly GCA_964534315.1. Taxonomy (GTDB): domain Bacteria; phylum Bacteroidota; class Bacteroidia; order Chitinophagales; family Saprospiraceae; genus CAZHOV01. The sequence continues at coordinate 29,466 of CAZHOV010000062.1, forward strand.
TTGTTACTAACTATTGGTGTTGCAATATTGCTTTGAATTGATTCTGCTATTAACTTTGTTTTCCCTTTTCTAATGAGATAAGGGTAAGTTAATCCAGAAAAAAGATACAGCGGCATTATGCTGCGAAAAGTTCTTTGAAAAGATATGATAGGTAAGGAAAGAAAGAGATTAAATTCTAGTTAGAGTTTCTAAACGAATTAGGA
>CAZHOV010000063.1:0-29658 GCA_964534315.1 uncultured Saprospiraceae bacterium
CTGGACCTGACCGACAGGGGTGTCCCTTTCGAGTCTTTGCGCACCATTCCCCAAACCGGTTTTCTGTTACAACAGGAAGATAATCTACCCAAAAACAGAAATTGGGAGGATGTGAACATCGCCTCCCACGAAACCTGCCAGAAGGATAAGATCAGCTTCGCCGCTAATTTCAAGATCATTGAGCAGGAATCCAACAAAGTAAAGGCCCGAAGGATACTGCAGAAAGTAGAAGAGGATAACCTCATCATTAACCCGCCTTATCCTCCGATGACGGAAAATGAAATTGATACTTCCTTTGATCTACCTTATACCCGTCAGGCACATCCCAAATATAAAAAGCGTGGTTCTGTACCCGCTTATGAGATGATCCGATTCTCGGTCAACATGCACCGGGGCTGTTTTGGGGGATGTAGTTTCTGCACCATATCTGCTCACCAGGGTAAATTTATCGCCAGCCGGTCGCAGGAATCGATCATGAAAGAGGTGGATCAGATCACTCAAATGTCTGATTTCAAGGGCTACATTAGTGACCTTGGCGGTCCTTCGGCAAATATGTACCGCATGAAGGGTAAGGTTCAGGAGATTTGTGATCGCTGTGTAGCCCCTTCTTGCATTCATCCAGTGGTGTGCAGTAACCTGGATACCAGCCATAAGGCGATGACCGAGATCTATAAAAAAGTAGATGCGCACCCTGAAGTAAAAAAAGCTTTTGTGAGTAGTGGTATCCGCTATGACTTATTGGTGGATAGTTATAATAAGAAAAACGACGGCAGCCTGGACGAGTATATGGATCAATTGGTGGGAAATCACGTTTGCGGGAGATTAAAGGTGGCACCCGAGCACACCTCTGATGATACCCTAAAGGTGATGCGAAAGCCTTCGTTTAAACACTTTCACGAGTTTAAAAAGAAGTTCGATCACTACAATAAAAAGCATGGTCTCAACCAGCCGCTAATTCCCTATTTCATCTCTAGCCACCCCGGCTCTAAGATGGAAGATATGGCCAATTTGGCAGCAGAGACCAAAGATATGGGCTTCAAGCTGGAGCAGGTACAGGATTTTACACCTACTCCCATGACGGTGGCTACTATTATATATTACACCGGCTTACACCCTTATACGTTGCGGCCTGTATATGCTCCAACCTCCAAAAAAGAAAAGAAAAATCAGCATTTATTTTTCTTCTGGTATAAAAAAGAAAACCATCAGATCATTCGTGACAAGCTAACGCAAATGGGGCGGGAAGACCTGATTGAGAAGCTGATCAGCGACAAGAAGAAATTCCAAAAGAAAGAAAATATTAAGCGGCGAAGGAAGCGCAAACGTTCGCCAAAGAAGGGCAACGTACGAAGGTCTCAATAAAAAACCTCCCCCTATGGCCCCCTCATCCCCTACTACCACTGTTCCAATATTCCCGGTTTTAATGGTCAATTTTATTGGAATGTTGGGGTATAGTATTGTCATTCCCATCCTGGTATTCATGGTCAAAAAGTTTGGTGGCAATGAGTTTATATATGGGGTGTTGGGCTCCGTTTATCCTGCTTTTCAATTAATTGGGGCACCATTGCTAGGCCGATGGTCGGACAGTATTGGCCGCAAGCAGGTGTTGTTTATTAGTCAGGTGGGCACCTTTCTGGCGTGGTTATTATTCATTCTGGCCTTGTGTTTACCGATTACCAAACTCGTGGATGTCAATTCCTCCTGGGCTGGTTCATTTGCTATTTCTGTACCATTGATCATTTTAGTGGCTGCTCGGGCGTTGGATGGATTAACAGGAGGAAATGTTTCGGTGGCCAACGCGTACCTTTCTGATATTTCAACAGAGAACAATCGAAAAGCTAATTTTGGAAAAATGGCTTCTTCCACCAGTTTAGGTTTTGTCATTGGTCCGGCTTTAGCAGGAGTACTTGGAGCCACTATTTACGGAGAGATTTTACCAGTCATTATAGCAGCTATCATTTCTCTGGTTGCTATTTTTGTGATCCAAGTTGTATTACCTGAATCCCGGCAAGATTTAGTAGATCCGGGCCTAAAGAGTCTTAAACTCAGCAAATTGTTTCAGATAGAACACCGGGAGTGTTATAAGATGAAAAATTGCCCGGATACCGGACTTAAGATGGTTTTAAAAATTCCGGAGATTCCTTTATTGTTTACCATATACTTTCTCGACTTTTTTGGCTTTAGCTTTTTTTATTCCGGGTTTCCCATATTTGCATCTGGCGAACTAGCGTGGACGCCTGCCCAATTAGGCATTTTTCTTACCCTTTCCAGTTTGATCATGATCGTTGTCCAGGGCCCGGTGTTGACCTATTTATCCGATAAGGTAGAAGATAGCCAATTGGTTATTTTCGGAAGCCTTTTATTAAGCAGTAGTTTCTTCGTTCTTCCCATGGGCACTATTTTCGCCGTCTATGCAGCTAATGTTTTGCTCTCTGTCGGTAATGGATTGATGTGGCCCAGCTTTCTTTCCATCCTCTCAAAAAGCGGGTCTACAAAAGTAAAAGGTACGATATTGGGCTATGCGAACAGCATGGGCAGTCTGGCTAGCATTTTCGGATTGATCTTTGGCGGCTTGCTTTTTAGTGTTATTGGTCCGTCGGTGTTTTGGATTGCGGCGGGGTTGATGTTTTTGATCTTTGTATTGGCTTTTCGACTTAGAGACAATTCTCTTGCAAAGCAAGATTCATTTAATTAAGAATTAAGAGTGAAGAATGAAGAATGAAGAATGAAGGATGTCTAGGTACTGTTGATTAGGTTTTTTTTGCAATTTTTTCTTTTGTGGTCTTTATTATGGAGTTTATGATCCGAATGATTTCTTTACATTCTTTGATCAGTCTTTTTGCCTCGTCCACTCTCAAATAACCACTTTGAAATAACAATCTTAACCAATAGTCAGTCTCTCGTGCTTCTTTTAGAGCTATATGAAATTTAGCAATGAAATCTTTTTTACTTTGAGCACCTTGTGCCTCTTCAATATTTGCTCCTATGGAAGTTCCACTTCGAAGCAATTGTCTCGACAAATCGTAACAATGAAACTTCTGATTTAACATTCGGTGAATATCAATTATCTCAAGCGAAAATGAAAATGACTTGTCCAGGATTAGATGCTTACTCATAACTATAGTTTTTCTACCCTGTAGAGGAATTTTCATCATAAATTCCATAAAAGTTTCTCAATTTTTTTTCATTCCTTTTCATTATTCCCTCCAATTTTCATCCTTCATCCTTAATTCTTCACCAACTTCCGATGAAACAGCCCTTGCCGCATTCGAAACGCCCATTTATTTCCCTTGCTTACTACTGGAACGCCAAGTACTTCTCCGCATTCGGGGCAGGATAGGTTGGGTGCATCTTTGACATTTGTATAATGGCTTTTGTGTAGATTAGAGAGGGCTTCGGGTGCAGCAATGCGGTGGAAATATAGACGCAGTATTCCCTTTCCGGCGCCATATTTGTGATAGGTTAAAATATAAGTGCTGCATTTGCCGCAAAGGATTTTATAGGTTTTGTATTTCTGGGCCATAAGTGCTAAATTTAGCAGTGTAAAAAAGACAATAGAGTTCTTTTTTGCAAAGAAGAATTAAAGTAAAATATTAATTAAACGTGAGGTTCGGCGTTAACAAAAAAATTACTCCCAAGAGGGTACATTATCCTTTGTTGTAAAATAAACTGATAAACGGGAAGTATAATTATTCATATTCATTAACCTAAAAAAACAATAAGATGAAACGTTTAACTTTTTTGGCCTTCTTTTTTGCAGGAATGCTTTTGTTCCAAAATAATGTGTTAGCTCAGTCAAAAGATCAAGCCGAATTAAAACAACTGGTGGAAGATTATGTAGCAGCTATTGAAAATGGTACCGGAGGAGTATTTTTTGATGAAATCGCAATGGAAGGCTATTTTCTTACCAAGGATGACGGAAGTGTCTGGGAGCGTGCCAAAGTATTGAGTGCATTTCGCACCAATACCGACAATTATAATTCTATCCGATTGGGTGCTTGGCGTATCCAGGTTTACAAGAATTCCGCCGTTGTCAGTACCGTCCGAACAATTACCGGAACCCAGAGAAACGGCGCATCTCTAAATGAAAAACACCGCTACACTGATCTTTTTATCAAGGAAAAGGGAGACTGGAAATTGGCGACGCAGACGCAAGCTCTATTGGAATAATGAAAAGAAAATTAAAAGGAATGAAAGGTAATGAAACTCTTGTTTTATTATCTTTTAATTCTTCTTTCATTCCTTTTAATTACATTAATCTCCAAAAGAGATTCCTATTGACTTAGCCACTTTAACCAGATAGTGATCCGGTTTGACATATTTATTTTCTTTGATAGCTTCAAGAAGGGGGACGCTTTCCATCCGGTTATTGCGATAGGAAACCATTCGTCCAAACTCTTTATTTTGGACCATATCGAACGCCTTAAAACCCATAGAAGTTGCCAGGATACGATCATAGGCAATAGGGGTTCCACCTCTTTGGATGTGGCCTAAAATAGTTGTTCTGACTTGTGGTTTACAGCCCATTTCTTCGAGTTGAAGCCGGAGGAAATTAGCTACGCCGCCCAGTTTGACATGCTCATCGCCTATACTTTTGGCCTTTCTTCCGATCGTTTTTCCGTCTTGTGTTTTTGCCCCTTCAGCAATCACGATGTTCACAAAACCTTCTCCTTTATCATATCGCTTATTGATTTCTTCCAGGATCACTTTCGGATCATAGGGGATTTCAGGAATGATACAGATCTCTGCACCTCCTGCTATGGCCGTGTGGAGAGCGATCCAGCCGGCATCGCGGCCCATGACCTCCATGATGATCACGCGGTGATGACTCTCGGCGGTGGTGACTAGTTTGTCGAAGCTATCTGTTGCGATTTGTACGGCGGTGGAGAAGCCGAATGTACGATCCGTAGCAGATAGATCGTTATCGATAGTTTTGGGAACGCCTACTATGGGACACCCTTTCTCGAATAAAGCCTGGGAAATCTTCTGGCTCCCATCTCCGCCAATATTGACTACTGCGTCAAATCCGTGCGCTTTAATCCGGTCGACCAAATCTTGGCTCCGGTCAATTTTTTTCCAGGAGCCATCTGGTTGAGGTATGGGGTATTCCAGGGGATTCCCCTTGTTTGTCGTTTTAAGTATGGTTCCACCTTTCACGTGTATCCCGGCAGTGACGCCGTTATCAAGCGGTATCAAAACAGGTGGATCGGCTAATATGCCGTTAAAAGCTTCCTTACTTCCGAAAACCTCCCATCCCCCTGTATGATGAGCCGATTTGGTAATGGCACGGATCACCGCATTTAATCCCGGGCAATCTCCTCCTCCTGTACTGATCAGTAATTTTGACATAATGTAATTTTTTTGAGCGTTCATAAAAGTAGTTCTTTAATGCAATTTGTCCAAGAACCGCAAATTTTTATTTTCTTTGTAGGCAGTTCTCTAAAATAAACCAAACGGATGATTCTTGAAAGACTGAAGCGTTTAAAGGTTCCTCACGTTTTTGCCTTGCTTACCTGGGTGGTACTTTTCTGTAGTATTCTCACTTACCTTCTTCCCTCTGGTTCTTATGACCGGGAAGTACGGACAGTCAAAGGAGTCAACCGCACAGTGGTCGTACCCGGCACCTTTGAAGAATTGCCCAAACACTATTCGGTAAAGGGACTTTTTATTGAAGATAAAGTCGAAGGGAAAGCTACCCCAGTAGGATTGTTGGGCTTTCTGTCTGCCTTCCAGCGTGGCATGGAAGACGCCGCAGATATCATCTTTTTCATTTTTATTATCGGAGGGGTATTTGGAATACTTCAGCGAACGGGCACGATTACAGCGGTTATCCATGGCCTGGTCCAACGCTTTTCCAATTCAGGCCCCTTACTTACCATTGTTTTAATGATCGCGATAGCCATAGGCGGCTCTACACTTGGAATGGGGGAGGAATTTATTCCACTGGTTCCAGTCTTTCTGTTTGTGGCCAAAGAGATGGGATATGACCGGATCTATGGATTGGCGCTGGTAGTACTTGCCGCAGATATTGGATTTGCAGCTGCGACAACCAATCCGTTTACGGTGCAAATTGCTCAGGGTATTGCAGAAGTTCCGTTAGGAAGCGGAATCGGGTTTCGTATTATCTTTTTTATTTTCGCTATGGCAGTGACGCTCGTCCATGTCTTACGATATGGAGCAAAGATTAAAAAAGACCCGGCCAATTCTATTATGAAAGATGACGATTTTCATATCCCGGGTATTGAATTTACTGGTGAAACCATCAAAAAGTCGCATATCTGGATTGTCATTAGCTCAGCTGTCGTATTCACACTTATCCTATATGCAGTACAATCGATGGGATGGTGGATGGCAGAAATGTCAGCAGGTTTTCTACTGATGGGAGCGTTGGCAGTTATTATATCGGGCTTATCGATTTCGGAAGCTACGAAAGCCTTTACAAAAGGGATGGAAGAAATGGTCGTGGCAGCTCTGGTCGTGGGCTTTGCCAAAGGTATTACCGTTGTTTTACAGGATGGGCAGATCATGGATACGCTCATTTACTACGCAGCACAAACCTTACAAAATTTCCCCAATTATATTGCTGCGGAAGGTATGCTGATCTTCCAGACGATTCTCAACTTCTTTATTCCTTCTGGTAGTGGCCAGGCTGCGACGACCATGCCGCTAATGGCCCCGCTTTCGGATGTATTGGGCGTGTCGCGCCAGACAGCGGTTTTCGCGTTTACCTGCGGAGACGGATTTTCCAATACCATTGTCCCTACTTCCGGCATCTTAATGGCGATGCTGAGCCTTGCTAATATTCCTTATGAAAAGTGGCTCAAATTTGTACTCCCGCTATTTTTACAGCTTATGGTTTTGGCTGGTATCTTTTTAGCAATAGCAGTAGCGATAGGATATTGATTTTAATAGAAATGGAATAAAATACAATTAAGAGGGAAATAAAAATTATTTAATTCCTTTTCATTCTTATTTTAATTTCCTTTCATTCACTTTACGAACACCCAATCCTTTTCCTTAGAGATCGATTCATCAAAAATATAACCTTGGACATCGAGCGTTTTCAACAACTCCGGATCGGTAATTTGTTGCTTGACAATCTGCCGGGCCATGTCGCCGCGGGCTTTCTTGGCATTGAAAGCAATGATTTTCAACTTTTCACCCCGCCATTCTTTAAAGATGATATTGATCACTTCGCCCTGAAGTGCCTTCGGTTTTACAGATTTGAAATACTCTTTGGAAGCGAGGTTGATAATGGTTTGATTTCCGTTTGACTCCAGATCTTCATTGAGCAGTTTGGTGATCTTGTCCCCCCAGAACTCATATAAGTTATTTTTCCTTCTGATCTTAAGTGAAGTACCCATTTCAAGGCGGTAGGGCTGAATGCGGTCTAATGGCCTTAGCAGTCCATATAGACCAGACAGGATCCGAAGGTGTTCCTGAGCGAATTCGAGTTCCTTTTCAGTAAAATCATCGGCTTGCAAGCTTAAATAAACATCGCCTTTGAAAGCGAGCACCGCTTGCTTAGAGTTTTCTTCGTTGTACTCTGGTTCAAATGCTTGGTAGCGTTGCGCATTCAGGTTGGCCAGGTCTTCGCTGATATTCATCAACTCTTTTAAGGATTTCTTACTTTTTTTCTTGAGTACCGATACCAATTTTTCACTCTCTTCCGGAAAGCGGATTTGTGAATGCATGTCTACTTCGGTAGGCTGATAGTCTAATGATTTAGCAGGTGATAATAGTACGATCAAAGCAGTATAATTTTGATGATTTATTTTATTTGCTAAAAATAACGGATTTTAGACCAATCTTGTTTAAACTTAGACCGTACCATTGCATGCTCTTTTCGATTTTTGTACTTTTGAATATTCTTAAAAAGTGTTCATTTGGAAAAAGCATTTTCTTATATCATTCTTGTTTTTGCCTTTTTACTCATGGGGCATAACGAGCAACCAATAAAACATTTGGCTGCTTAAGATGGTCCTGTGCATCTACAACAACTTCAAGATGGCATTACCGATCAGGGGCTTTTTTCAGGTATATATTCTCATTTCAAAGACTACCGTTCTATTTTTCAACATCCTAAATTCAACCTATTTTCCTTATCTGGAAGCGCTTCAGCAATTCTTTGCTTCTCCAATCAGCTTTTTGCTAAAAAATGGGTTCAATCGGAGCTGACCTTTCTTGCTATAAAACCCTTTCTGGTCAGAATAAACCGGCTGAAACAGATTGCTTTCCGAAAAGGAAAGGGCTATCCTTCCCGCTAAGATTAATTGATTTCTGTTAATATTTATTGCATACGTTTTCGTCTGCACGTCAAATGCTCGTTACGATGTCTTCGTCGTACCGCTCGTTAAGACGTCTTCTTCTTATTGCTCGTTACGACGTCATCGTCGTACACGAATTTTCTGCATGCCTCTGGCATGCGTATCATCAAACTAAAAACATTAAAAATGAAAAAATTCATATATATCATCGTATCTATCATGGTTTTGCAGTTGTTTGTTAATTCTTTTGGCAGTTTTTATGCACAAACGGCTCCAACTACCATCATTCTCGAAAGTAAAAAAGAAGCATCGAAGGAAGAATTAATCATATCTAAAAAGGTACTCAATGAACGGCTGAAAGCGGCAGGGCTGAAGAACTTTGAGATTGAAGCAAAAGAACAGTCAAGCCAGCTCCATGTGAAGCTGGATGAAGCGATTTCACAAGAAGCGCTTTACACGTTACTAACCACCAGAGGATTGTTAACTTTTATGGAGACCTATACCCTCGACGAGGTATTAGCATTGGTTGAAAACAAACTTCTAAAAGAACGTTTGTTGAGCCTGGTAAACAAGCCTGCCAATACCAGCAATGTTATCATTAGCCAGGCTTCTATAGAGGAAATTCAAGAGATCAATGAATTGATAGGAGAGATATATAGCAGTAATACCTTAAGGGAAAAGTTGAAATTTAGCTGGAGTAAAACGGCTGATGACAATGGGCAATATGCACTATTTGCGCTGAAAAAGGCTGAAAAAAATGAGATGTCGCTAGGAAATGCCGCTATAAAAGAAGTCTCGACGGTAATGACCGACTGGGGGCAACTTACTATTATGATTACGTTTAATCAGCCAGGAGCTACTGATTGGGCAACTTTTACCAAGGAGCATATCAATCAGGCTATCGCTATCGTCATTGACGATGTGGTGTATTCTGCTCCGATCGTCCGGGAGGCGATTACTGGAGGAAAGGCAATGATTATCGGAGATTTTGAGCAAAAAGAAGTGATGATCCTCTCAGCTATTTTACAATGCGGAGCGCTGCCTCTGGATTTAAACGTTGCCGCTAATTGATACAATTTCTTCTCTGAGGGATCTGTATTTTCTAAAGAGGGTGTCTCATAACACCTTTGGTTACGAGCCACCAAACTTTCTTCTTTGAGAGGTCTGTTTTTTCTATAAAAATCGAAGATTTTTATAGAAAAAACAGACCTCTCAAAACAAAAAAACCATAAGAGGATGGCTCATAGGCTTATGAGACAGCCTCTTACCAAATCTTCTACTTCTTCGGCGGCATAGACGGCCTCACTTCAATCTTGCTAGGCAATGTCCGTGGGTTCAGTTTCAACAAATCAACGGTCATTTGTCCCAGGTCTTCCGGTTGTATTTTCCAGGCATCCTGGTCATTTGGAACGTGGTTGTTGAAGTAGGTGGCGACAGAACCCGGCATGATAGTAGAAGTTCGAATACCGTGCTGACGTACATCGAGCATTACAGCTTGTGTGAAGCCTACCAAACCAAATTTACTCGCATTGTAAGCAGAACCACCTGCAAAGAAATTAGTTCCTGCCAGGCTGGCGATCGAAATAAAGAAGCCTTTACTTGCTTTTAGGGCTTCAAGGCTGGCTTTAATGCTGTAAAAAACGCCGGTGAGGTTGATATCTATGGTGTCATTCCATTGCTGGGGCGTCAGATCTTCGATGGAGCCAAAATGGCCGATTCCTGCATTGGCGATGACCACATCAATTCCGCCAAAGGTCTCAACTGCAGCATTGACTGCTTGTTGTTGACTTTCATAATTGCGCACATCAGAAGCCACACCAGCAGCTTTTCCTTCGCCCATCTCATTCAGATCAGCGACTGCTTTATTAAGGTCTTCTTCATTTCTGCCGGTAATGAGTACATTCATACCTTCCTGTACCATAGAGGCGGCAATCCCCAGGCCAATACCTTTGGAACCGCCGGTAATGTAAGCTGTTTTTCCTTTTATATTTTCCATACGATAGGAACAGGAAAGTAAAAGGAATGTTCTTTTTTTAGTTTGAAATTCCGGGTATTACTTCCAGGCAGCCATTAGCCCGCCCATCAGAAGAAAGGTAACAAACCAATAGCCCGTATGGATAGCCACATATTTCCAGTTACGTTTTTCAAACATGGCGATGATCCCCAGGACCGGAAGGGCGAAAGTAATGGCGGCAGCACCACCATGTAAGGCACCGTGCCCGAAAGAACGATGGCGATCGCCTAGTCGTTCCATAATATGCTCAAAAAACAAGGTTGATTCTGCTCCCGGCTGCATAAAGTCAGGCTCACTAACCATTAAAGAGTAAACACTGTACTGGTGGATCACCATAGAACTTAAGGTAAAGGCGGCAAATAAGCCAAACAGGTACGTCAGGCCAAAAATTACGGCCATATTTCCGCTTTGGATTTGCTCTTCGGTAATACCGGAAGCATTCATCCAGGCTTTGCCTAAAACATTTTTATTATACCAGATCGCGCCAATTATAAGCGGAATAATTGCGGCGACAAAGATAGCAGCAAGATTCATATTCAGTTGGTTTTGTTTGAGTTGTAAGATAAGGAAAAAATTGAAAAACTTATCCTAATAATTTATTGGTCACTACGACTCTTTGAGCCAGTATTCTGGCCAGATTATGCCAAATGATAGCCTTATCCGCATCAGACTTCAGCCGGTTGAGGGAGGATTCGTTAAAGAGTACCACCTCGGTTTCCGAGCTGGCTGCGATGACCTGAGCAGTGCGTTTGGAATGCAAGACAAAAGCGATTTCACCAAAAATATCGCCTTCCCCAAGGACGACCAATGTTTTTCCACCAATCACTACCTTTACCAACCCCTTATTCACAAACCCAAAAGCCTTCCCCCCGTCATTTTCGGTGATCAACACATCTCCCTCATGGCAATTCAGTACAAAGGTATCTTTGAGGAATGCTCGTTTTCCCTCTTCACTCAATCCTTCAGTTATGCTATGATGTCCTTCAAAGTCACCGTCCATTTCCGGGTAAAAGGCGGAGCCAGTCCGCAGGTGGCTGTGCTCGCGGAGGAGTTGGTAGTACCACTGGCAGATATCTTCATAAACCCTAAAATTGATGTTCCGCAATAAAGGAAGTACGGGAGAATTGATCACGGACAAATAATCCAAATCAGGTAGGCAGATCATGGCAATGCGCTCTCCCAAGTCATCAGGTAATTTCTGAATAGCCCCGATAGGCCTTAGTCCCAGCCTTTTAAAGATATAAAACCGTTCAGGATCACACGACATCATGGCGGCTACCCCACCCACCTTTAACACCTCGACGAAACAGTGACTCATCAGTACCAGAGAAGCAGAGGTCTTTTCATTTCCGTCTTCAATAACCAGATCGAAGAAAACAACAGTGCGGGGAAGATAATCTGCTGGTAATAGCTCAAAAGGGAATAGATGATTATAATCATTAAGCTTGCGCACCTGGTCACCATCTACAATTTTTAGACAGGCCACCAATGCACCACTCTGAGTATCCTGACAAGCAGCCAATAAGATATCTTCCGAGACTTCGATAGAGGTCTTTGGCTGCCTTTTCAACAATACTTCACATGCTGCAAGATCTTCTTCCGAGGTAGGAAAAAAAGCACGGTATTGCCCGATCCAAAGATCCCATTGTTTGGCGATAAGGTGAATTAAACTGGTCATGCGCTACAATTCAACGTTATTTCTCCAAATTTAGGGATTAATAATTAAACGGCAATAAAAAAAGGAAGATGCTGTCTCATAAGCCTATGAGCCATCCTCTTAGAGACTTTTTGTTTTGAGAGGAGTGGGTTATTCTATAAAAAATTTTAAATTTTTTATAGAGTACTCTTAAGCTATTTCACCACCGCAACTTGAGCCGGCTCCGGCAGTACAGCCGTAGCAATGTTGATTTAGAACGATGGATCTGTCATTGATGATTTCGGCATCAAAATCATTAATGTGTTGGATAGCGTTATCGATTTTCAGGTCGAGCATTTGGTTAAAGTCGCAATCGTAGATATAGCCATCCCAACTGATAGAGAGGGTATTGCGGCACATGAGCCCTGCAACGGTAGCGGGGTTGAAGGCATTGACCAGTTTTTCCATGTACTCGGCATAGTTACCCGTGTCGAGTAGGTAATCAAGAAATCTGGCAATAGGGAGGTTAGTAATAGCGAAAAGGTGGTTGAATTCAATATCGTATTTACGCTTTAGTTGGCGCTTAAATTCAGCCTCAAGAGATTCTTGTGAAGCGGGCAGAAAAGCTCCGGAGGGGTTATAAACCAGATTGAGTTGCAGGTCGGATTCCTCCTTCCCATATCCGACTTCATTCAGCAGCTGAAGAGCTTTAATAGAATCTTCGAAGACACCGTCTCCCCGTTGGCTATCGGTTCGTTTTTTGGAGAAGTACGGAAGGGAAGAAACGACTTCGACCTTGTGTTTTCTAAAGAATTCCGGTAAGTCATGATATTTCGGATTGGCTACAATAATGGTGAGGTTACAGCGATCGATAACCTTTTTCCCAAGCGCGCTCACTTCTTCTACAAACCAACGAAAGTGAGGATTCATTTCAGGAGCTCCCCCTGTGATATCTACGGTATGAATACTAGGAACCGATCTAATAATTTCCAGGCATTTCTCCAGGGTTGTCCGGTCCATATTTTCTTCCTTACGATCAGGACCTGCATCTACGTGGCAATGCGCGCAAGTCTGGTTGCACAATTTACCAATATTGATCTGAAAGATTTCAATCCCTTTTGGTCGGAAAGGGTGGTGGCCAAGGTTAGCCACTTTATCTGAAAATTTTGGAAATTCTTCATCGACTACATCCTTGCCATTCAGTACGTTAAGCTGAAAAAACGTATCCTGAAGTTCGTTTCCGCACGCTTTTAGCGATTTTGTCCGCTGCTTTACTCCCATTGTTGAATTTTTTTTGTACTAGGTGTGGCACATCTATAGATGTGCCACACCTAGCTATCTACATTGATAATTTTTCCGCGTGATTCATCATTTGAACCCCATACACCAAGGTGGTACCACTCTTGATAGCTGCAGCCACATGGACGGCTTCCATCATTTGCTCTTCATCAGCTCCTTTTTCAAGGCAACCGGAGGTGTACGCATCGATGCAATACGGACACTGAATGGCATGAGCAACAGCAAGGGCAATCAGCGATTTTTCACGCTCAGTTAGCGCTGTATCGCCATTGAATACGGTGCCGTACCAGTCGAAGAACTTTTTACCCATCTCCTCCTGCAACTGCGTTATGTCTCCAAATTTTTTTAAATCCTTCGGATCAAAATATTTCTTTTCCATATTTTAAAAAGTTAATTATAAGTAAAACACAAAATTAACGTAAATAATATTCAAGATTAACAGGCATAGTGTCCCGATGTTGACAAGGTAAGTAAATTTTTCGCTCTTCAAGACCGCATAAAATCACATAATTTGTAAAACCTACCAAAAATGTTCTCCTTTTTTTGCGGTCCTTTTCATCTGGTTATTTAACTTGTACTCAATTTTAATTGGCGAATTTTCGCCTTAATAGTGTTAGCTGTATTCATTAAAAAGCACAAGCAATGAGTAAAAAGAATCTTCCTAAAGTAGCCTATTTCTGTATGGAATACGGCCTTTCCACCGATATTAAGATCTATGCCGGCGGCCTGGGTATATTGGCCGGCGACTATCTAAAAGGAGCCAAAGATGGTGGTTATCCTATCGTTGGCATCGGCATAAAATGGAAACAAGGGTATGGTGATCAAATGATTGGCCCTTCCGGAATGCCTTACGATGCCTACCATAATTATTCCTATGACTTCCTCGAAGATACCGGAGTTACCGTTGAAGTCACCATTCAAAAAGATCAGGTGAAGTGCAAAGTCTGGAAATGTACTACATTTGGTAATGCCGATCTCTATTTATTAGACACCGATCTACCTGATAATCCTCATTCCTGGACGACCGGACAACTCTATGGCTGGTTTGGAGAGGAGCGGGTGGCTCAGGAAATCGTGCTGGGAGCCGGAGGAATCAAAGCGCTCCGCGCGCTGGGTATTGATGTCGACCTCTATCATTTCAATGAAGGCCATGCCTTGTTTGCCGGATTTGAATTGATGAGAGAGAAAATGGAAGAGGGAATGTCTTTTAAAAAAGCGTGGAAGGCGACTAAAAAGGAGGTGGTTTTTACCACCCATACCCCTGTTATTCAAGGTAATGAGTCGCATCCGATCGATCGATTGATGTACATGGGGGCTAATCTCGGCCTGAAGCGTGGTCAATTAGAAAAACTTGGAGGCAGCCCTTTTAATATGACGGTCGGAGCATTACGTTTAGCTCGAAAGTCAAATGCCGTTGCTCAGCTTCATGGTAAAACAGCCAATGAGATGTGGAGCCACGTAGAAGACCGATCTGAAATACATGCCATCACCAATGGAATACACAAACCGACCTGGGTTGATGAAAAAATGCTTGAAGCTGCCGAAACAGGAGAAGGGGTATGGGAACAGCATCAGGAAAATAAAAAGGAATTTATCCGGTTTGTAAAAAAACGGACCGGAACAGAATTTGACCTCAATAAAATGATCATTGGCTTTGCCCGAAGATCGGTACCCTACAAACGGGCTGACTTGATTTTCTCCGATCCGGATATCATCGAGCCTTACCTAAAAGACCAACGGGTTCAACTGGTCTTTTCCGGGAAAGCACACCCGCTGGATGATAATGGCAAAAAACTGGTCTACAACCTTATGCAAAAGGTTAAAAAATATCCTAATTCGGTCGTCTTTCTCAAAAACTACGATATGGTTATCGGCCGCCAAATGACAAGAGGTGTAGATGTTTGGCTCAATAACCCACGGCGCCCAAAAGAAGCTAGTGGCACCTCCGGCATGAAAGCAGCTATGAACGGTGTTCTTAATTTTAGTATTCTCGACGGATGGTGGCCTGAAGCCTGTAACCATGGTGTCAACGGCTGGCAATTTGGCGATGCCTTCGAAAGCAAAAAGGTCAAGAAACAGGATAAACATGATGCCAAGGCACTGTACGATGTCCTCGAAA
This sequence comes from uncultured Saprospiraceae bacterium, assembly GCA_964534315.1. Taxonomy (GTDB): domain Bacteria; phylum Bacteroidota; class Bacteroidia; order Chitinophagales; family Saprospiraceae; genus CAZHOV01. The sequence continues at coordinate 15,336 of CAZHOV010000063.1, forward strand.
AAGAGGTGATTCCTACCTATTATAAAAATAAAGACAAGTGGGTAGAAATGATGCGCGAAAGTATCAACAGTACTAAGGAAGAATTTGGCGTACAGCGGATGCTAAAGGAATATTATGAGTTGTTATATAGGTAAACGGTGAGCCGTGAACGGAGGGGACTCACAGCTAACCGTTCACTGTACACTTATCTTACATTTCCGCTAAAAGTAAAACCATTGAATATTCCTTCACTTCGTACGAGGTTTCATGGATTTCAGGAGCGGCTTCCAACGGAAGAATGTCATTGGGTGAAAATTGAGCGGTTTCTATTATTCGTTTCCAATGTGATCCGTTGTCTTGGGGTATTTCAAAAATCAAAGATTCGTGGTAGGCGTTGACCATCACATGACTCATCAATCCGAACTTTGGGTTTTTCAGTGTAAAGGCAATGGTGTGGGAATGATCTGACCAATCAGGCGCATTCAATTTAATGCCATGGAATTGAACCCCCGTAAAACTTAGCGGCCGGGGAGCTAGCCAGAAAACCTCTTCCTGGAAGAAGGGATTCGATAAATTAAAGGCGTTTAGCTGTTGGACGAACCTAAGCAGATCTTTATTTTTTACCACTAAATCCCAGTCAAACCAGCTGAGTTCATTATCCTGACAATAGGCGTTATTGTTGCCTAACTGAGTGCGGCGCACCTCATCACCCATCGATAGCATTGGGGTGCCTTGAGATATCATGAGGATCGTCAGAAAATTTTTGATCTGTTTCAGCCGCAGAGTCTCTACATCAGGATCATTAGAGGGACCCTCTGCTCCACAATTCCAGCTAAAATTGGCATTGGTGCCGTCGTTATTATTTTCGCCGTTGGCCAGGTTGTGTTTTACGTTGTAAGAAACCAAGTCATTTAGCGTAAAGCCATCATGGCAGGTAACAAAATTTATGCTGCGGTTGGGGTCACGGACAAGACCTTTAAACACGTCAGAACTGGCCGTGATCCGGTTTGCCATTATTTTGGCCATCCCGTTATCTCCTTTCAAAAACTTCCTGACGTCATCCCTGAATTTACCATTCCATTCTGCCCATCGTTCTCCTATAAATGTACCCACCTGATAGAGGTCAATATCCCATGCCTCTGCAATGATCTTTGAAGACGCCAGCACAGGATCCGAATCGATAGACCATAATATGGGCGGTTTATTAGTAGGGTTACCGTCTTCATCTCTGGAAAGTACAGAAGCCAGATCAAACCGGAATCCGTCAATATGAAATTCAGAAACCCAGTGCCGCAAACAATCCCTGATCATTCGGCGAACAACGGAGTGGTTGGCTCGTAAGGTATTGCCAGTACCCGAATAATTTTGATAATAACGCCTATCATCTTCCAGGAGGTAGTAAGCCAGGTTTTCAATCCCCTTCAAACTAAGGGTAGGACCATCCTGATTACCTTCGGCCGTATGGTTGAAAACGACATCTAGGATGACAGCTATTCCCGCCTTGTGAAGGGCTTTCACCATATCTCTAAATTCATCAAGCACCCCTACCGGATCATTGCTTTGGGAATAACCATTGTGCGGAGCAAATAAGGCGACCGGACTATACCCCCAATAATTGATCAAGGAGCGATTAGGAACATCAAAAGGGTCGAACTGCTGAACGGGCATCAACTCGACGGTAGTAATACCCAATGACTTTAAATAGGGAATTTTCTCAATCAAGCCACGATAGGTTCCCCGCAAGTCAGGCGGTAATCCGGAATTCGGATTTTTGGTAAATCCCCCGACATGCAACTCATAAATAATCGACCGGGCAAAGTCATGATTTAGCGGATAATCATCCTCCCAGTCATACAAGTCCGTATCGACAACCACACCTTTCAAAGCCTGCGCACAGTTATCTCCGGGAAGTCTCGCCGCATCGCGGCTATAATTATCGGTAACGACTGCTTTTGCGTAGGGATCAAGCAATACTTTAGAAGGATCAAACCGGAGCCCTTCTTCAGGAGTAAACGGACCATGAACCCGATAGCCATAAAGTTGCCCACTCTTGATTCCGGAAAGGTGGACATGCCAATAGTGAGAAGTAAGATTAGAATCAGGATCTAGCGGAATGACTTCAGCAGGTTGAGCATGATCATTGCGATCGAATAATAACAACTCTACGGCCGTTGCATTTTTAGAATATAGGGAGAAATTAACCCCCTCTTTTTCTACCGTAGCACCGATAGGGAAGGGTTTGCCTTTGCTGGTTTGGATTTGTGTTACCATTTAGGGATAGAAATATGAGTTACCGTTGCTTAAAGGTAAGAAACTGCCAACTAACCACAGCCTAATAAATCGTATTTTTATTTTACGACTGATTTTAAGTAGTAAGGCAAAAAAATTGGTAGAATAATTTTTTTAGGTTCAAATGAAAATTCCTGCATAATTTCCAAGTATTCAATTATTCAGTCAATTTCATTCGAACAAATTATTATACAAGCAATTTTGATTTGCCGCTTAATCGCATGATCTTGTTTCGGACAGTTCCTTTTTCAGTAAGACGGATAATACTTAAAATGAGGCTGATCCACCAAGTAGGCCGCATAATAATTTTAGCCTTCCGGGCTACTTTCTCATCCCTTACCCGGATCATATCCTCCCGGTCTTTATTTTCTTGATCTGCCATTTCCGTGGCAAACTTCCAGGCTCCATTCCGTGCTATTTTCATGCTGAAATCTACCAGATGGTCATCCAGTTTTCCCGTTTTGGCAAGGAACCACCTTAAAGGGCTCCAGATATAAGTGAGGTTCGTTTGTACCTCGTCTACCAGGGCAGACAAAATAGTGTTAATTTTATTAAAATCTTCCTCCAATGCATGGATATCTTTTCCTTTAGAAATTTCAGCCGCAGCGATGCCAAGATCAAGGTTGATATGGGCATTGATCCCAATCAATAAATGCTGCATGACAATCGGCCAATAATTCTTCGATAAGTTGAAGGCAACTTGCCACGATTGGGTGACGGGTTGATTATTGTGATAAGCGTAGTAGGCATCAAGATAGCGCTTCGCAAAGACCACATCTAGTTGTTCCATCCTGGGGCCATTATCGAAAAAACCTTCGGTGATTCCTTCTTTGACTTTGATGGTAACACGCCGGTATAACACCGCGAAATAGCCAAGTGGGTCATTATTTTGCTCGGCCGAAGAGATGATCTCGTCCAGTGCCGCAATTACCTGATCGATAGTAGAGGTAGGATAGATATCTTTCATAAAATATTTTACTATCTGTTAGATCACTTCCTCCGAAATAAATGTTAGATAGCCTTTTGGCCCCTTTTCTTTTCTCCAAAAGCGGGCAGATGACTGGAGTTCCTTAAATGCAAGGACGTAAAACATGGGTAGTGAAGGTATCATGCGCCCACCCTTTGTAGCGCCAGGCGAATTGATAAACTCCTCATCTAATCCTTTTTCTCTACGAATATCAATCTGATTAAGGATTTCATCTGACAGCGCCTGTTTCATGGTGGAGCCGAAAAGCGGTTCTTCTACATCTTTTCCATTATGAACCTTTTTGAAATAGTCTCCTAATTTTTCATAAATCGCCTCCACATCCTTATCTGATAGTTTCGGAAACTCCCGGTATAATCGAATGACCGTTTTTTCAATACTTTGGAGAAATGGTAATAGATAATCTGGTGGCATGCCCATTTTAGTAATTTTTTTGTCTATTGTAACTTAACTAAAATCATTCTGATTAAAAAATGAAGGTCAATGTTCCTCCGGATAAACCACCCCCCATTCCCTCCTCAACCCGTCCATAATCTCCATCTGAGCAAGCGTCTCGCTTAAAAGTATCACCGGATTTTCGGTTAGTCCTTTCCGAAGGCAGTTATTGACCGATTCGATCATATAAATATACCCATTACTTTTGATGGGATGATGAAATTCTTGCGTTTTTTCTCCTTCAAGTACTATGGAATATCGGTGGGGTTTATAGAACGCTTCGTGTATTTTAATATATCCTTTTGCTCCTACAATCCAACATTCCCTGGGTTTGCGCGCTTTGAAACCACAAGACAGCATCGCATTAATATCATTCGGGTATGTCAACAGGATAGCATCGATAAAGTCCGCTCCGGTATCACAATAAATACATTGGCCTTTGACATCAGTTGGTTGGCCGAGAAAGTAATTGGAAACCGAAAGAGGATAAATTCCTAAATCTAACAAGGCTCCTCCTCCCAATTCCATATTGAATAACCGGTGGGTGGGATCATAAGGACGATAAGCCATGAAATCAGCCTGAATAAATCGAATATCACTCAGAATTCCGTCCTTAATTTTTCGATTAATCTCCTGGATGATCGGAAAAAAACGCGTCCACATCGCCTCCATCAGAAATAGTCCCTTTTCTTTAGCCAGCTCTATACATTCCTTCGCTTCCGCAGCATTAAGTGTAAAAGGCTTCTCGCAAAGCACCGGCTTCCCTGCCTCCAGGCATTGTTTGATCAATGGATAGTGCGCCTGATTAGGGACGCCTATGTAAATGATATCAACCCCCGGATCTTCAATTAAAGATTCATAAGGTGTGTAATATTTTTCAATGCTATACTTTTCAGCAAAAGCCTTTGCCTTTTCCTCACTTCGCGAAGCTACGGCATAAAGATTAGAGCCGAGCTCATCTTTAAGTGAAACAGCAAAATTGTTAGCAATGATTCCGGTGGAAATAATGCCCCAGTTGATTTTTTTCATTAGATATTTTGTAATGTTTAGTGGTTAAGTCAAATTTAAGTTACTATTTTAATAAAGAAATTCCCTAAAGCTTTGACTCGAAGTGCAACTTCATGTCTTTTATAAAAGACACAAAATGTAAACAACAAAGCTGCGGTGTGCAAAATGGAAACTACCCGCACAGATATCACCTTCAGGAAATAGGTCGTATGATTGGCGGCTAAATCAAAAAAGTGAAATCCTGAAAACATTCGAGTATCGGATCCCATTTAATCGCAACACTTATTTATGATTTTTATCCTTAAAACCCAAAGCGCGTAGCGATTTTAACCCTTGTAGATAAAGACATACCGAAATAGTTCAGGCCCGTAGGGACTGACACCAAACGGAAGGATGAAGCCCCATAAATATATGGGTATGATTAATGGAAATGGATCAATCTGCCCGTGGAGGTGCCAGTCGCTATGCGCCTGGTCAATTGGTCTTATAAATTTGGCTACAGAGGTTGTAATCGCTATGCGCTTACTTGAAAAACATCGACATCTTTTCCGATGGCAATTGAACTTGTACCATATATAGATTTTCATGATCTGCGTACTTGAAAATCCATGGCCTCTTCTCCGAATCTGTTTTGAGCTTCGATCGTTTAATGTTAACGGGAGGTTTGGATATTTACATTTTGATCATCAATTTTAAAAAAAAATTATCCGGCCAACGTACACCTTTTTTCCTTAGACCCCGCATAAACCAATCCCACTTCAATCAATAATAACAGCAGAACACTAACGATAGATACCTGAATTGACCTTTTAGCTTCTTTTTTCATTTGAACCTAAAAAAATTATTCTACCAATTTTTTTGCCTTACTACTTAAGTCATTTCTCCTTTTAAAACACTGCTAAAAGTCACCATTTCCACACTTCCGATCTTAGCAGTATATTTACTCCCTTGAAAAAATCTGCTTTCTCATGAATCGAATATTATTCCTCCTGCTAAGCCTTCTAATCTGTATTGACCTGTCGGCACAATCAGCTAAATCTGTTCTTTCAAAGACGGATCTAAACACCTATTTCAGCACCGTAAAATACCGCAATATTGGCCCCTTCCGGGGTGGGCGCTCCAATGCGGCCAGTGGTGTCATAGGCGATCCCTTCACGTACTACATGGGCACCACTGGCGGAGGCCTCTGGAAAACGGAAGATGCCGGCCAACACTGGACGAATATCTCTGACGGCTTTTTTACCTCTAGCTCAATAGGAGCAGTAGCAGTTGCCGAAAGCAATCCCAATATCGTCTATTGCGGAACGGGTGAACATGCTGTTCGGGGAGTGATGACCCATCACGGAGACGGTGTCTATAAATCAATCGATGCCGGAAAAACCTGGGAGAAAATCGGGCTGGAAAACACCCAACATATCGCACGCATCATCATTCATCCGACCAATCCGGATATCGTCTACGTAGCTGCTCAGGGAGCGCTCTTTGGCCCCACAAAAGAACGCGGTATCTATAAATCGATCGACGGTGGAGCAACCTGGGAAAGAGTCTTGTTTATCAATGAAAATACCGGATGTACGGAACTTTCTATCAATAAAAATCAGCCTCACATCCTTTACGCGGCCATGTGGGAACACCAAAGAATGCCCTGGAAAATTATCAGTGGAGGAACGGGTAGTGGCCTCTATAAATCTACCGATGCGGGAGAGACCTGGACAAAGATCCACAACGGCCTGCCCGAAGAAAAAGGTAAAATGGCGGTTTCGGTCTGTCAATCTAATCCAGATCGGGTATACGCTTTAGTTGAAAGCGATTCGGAACAAGAAAAAGGAGGATTGTTTGTATCTACAAATGCCGGTGAAAGCTGGAGCCGGGTGAGTAAAGATCACCGCATGGTGCAACGGGCCTGGTATTATACCGAAGTATTTGCTGATCCGATTGATGAGTACACAGTATATGTCTTAAGCGCCCCCGCCCTCCGCTCTATCGACGGCGGAAAAACATGGGAACGGATTACGGGGACACATGGGGATTATCACGACCTTTGGATCAATCCCGGCAATCCTAAAAATATGGTGATCGCTAATGATGGCGGAGCGGCTATTACCTTCAACCGGGGAAAGACCTGGTCAACGCAAAGCAATATGCCTACAGCCCAGATCTATCGGGTTAATGTAGATAATCATTTTCCTTACCGGCTTTATGGTGGCCAGCAAGACAATTCCTCGATCCGGATTGCCAGCAGGCAAGTGGGAAGTTGGGGTATCTATCCGCAAGGCTGGACCTCCTCTGCCGGAGGCGAAAGCGCCTTCCTTGCTTTCGATCCTGATAATCCGAGATATGTATTAGGTGGTAGCTACCTGGGAACTATAGAAGTCCTAGATACTGAAGCCAATGCCGGAACGGATATCATGGCAGCCCCCATACAATATCTTGGAGAAGACGCAAAAGATCAACGATACCGCTATAACTGGAACGCTCCGATAATCTGGTCGCAACACGAACCGAACACCTATTACCATGCCGCTCAGCATTTACTCAAAACGATAGATATGGGCCGATCCTGGAAAGAAGTTTCGCCTGATCTAAGCAAAGACGAAGAAGACAAGCAAGGCAAACCCGGCGGTCCATTGACCAATGAAGCAGTAGGGGCCGAAAATTATGGTACCATCAGTTATGTAGCAGAGTCCCCACATGAAAAAGGCGTCATCTGGGCAGGAACAGATGACGGACTGGTACAACTGACTCGAGATGGCGGCACCACATGGGTCAATGTTACCCCTAAGAAACTGCAGGAGTGTTTGATCAATGCCATTGATGTTTCCCCACACGATCCGGCAACGGCCTATATCGCCACTACGCGATATAAATTCAACGACCATACGCCTGCTCTTTACAAAACCACGGATTATGGAAAAAGCTGGGAAAATATCAGCGAAGGGATTCCTCAGGGCGCCTTTACCAGAGTAGTCCGGGAAGATGATCAACGTAAAGACCTCCTTTTTGCAGGAACAGAATCGGGGATTTACATTTCCTGGATTGGGGGTAAACAATGGCAGCCCTTTCAGCTAAACCTCCCCGTAACGCCCATTACCGATTTAATGATCAAACACGACGACCTTATCGTAGCTACCTCTGGCCGCTCTTTTTGGATATTGGATGATCTGGAAGTGATCCGGCAATATGGCCAGACCAAAGACTCAATTATGCTGTACCAACCCGAGCCGGCTTTATTGATCAATGGCGGCAGCGAATTAAATTCAACCAACCCGAAGTTCGATGGTGCGCATCCGCTACGTGGGGTGAATCCGGCCAATGGGGCAGTGCTTTATTATGAGTTACCCGAGCTGAAAGAAGAAGATCCGGTCACTTTAACCATCAAGGATTCTGATGGTCAAAGTGTGCGTACATTCAGTTCTCAATCAGACAGCACCTTTCAGTCGTATGCCGGAGGTCCGCCTTCCGAACCGACTCTTTCCGCATCAAAGGGGCTTAACCGGTTTGTCTGGGACTTGCGCTATGGCACCATGCCAGGAGTTCCTGAAGTTTACATTGAAGGGAGTTATCGAGGTCATAAGGTAGTTCCGGGCCAGTACACCCTCACCCTAAAAGCAGGCGACCGGGAAGTGACCACTTCTTTGCGAGTAGAACCTTGTCCATTATACGATTTAGACCGTACTGATTACCAGGAATATCATCAATTTATGCAAGGGATGGAAGCGACGTTAACTGAAATGCATAAAATGACGAACACCCTCTTTGATGCACAGAACCAGCTTGCCGAATTACTAAAACGCATTCCCAAAAAGGAGGCATACCAGATCATTCATAGTAAAGGAGATACTTTATTGAAACAGTTGAAAAGCTGGGATGGAGAAATGGTGCAGCGCAAGACCAAAGCCTACGATGATGTAGAGAATTTCCAGAATAAATTCACCGCTAATTATCTGTTTTTGATCAACCAAACTGAAAGCGAACTTCCCAGAGTGAATCAATCTTCTATGGATCGACGGCAAGAACTGGATAGCCAATGGGAAAAGTGGAAAGTTGTTGGGAGCCAATTATTGGAGAAAGATATTCCCGCCTTTAATCAATTACTTTGGAAGGCCGGAGTGGGAGCGATCTGGATTCCATAAGGTCAACCTCAGACTACTACTAACACATCCAAATGAAATAGTGAACGCTACCAGAAGTCAATCAGTCTTCCGGTTCCTTTACCATAGCAAGTAATCCACCGAGATCGTACCTCTTTAGTGATTGCTGTTTAAGATTGTTCTGAAGTTTTATTAGTTCATTTTTATTTTGGATTTGTAGCCAGAGCGAAGCATCTGCTTGGAATAATTGCCCTAATTTTAGCGCCAATTCGACAGTTAGTTTTCTTTTTCCGTTTAGAATAGCATTTAGGTTTGAGGCTTCGATGTCTAGATAATTGGCCAATGATTTTTGTTTAATCGTTAAAGCCTCTAAATGCCACCTTAAAAAGGCTCCAAGTTCTATCAATGGATCAGGATTATTTTCAGCAGCATAGGATTCCATTTTGAATTTTAAACCCATCAACCGATAATCAATCTTTTGCGTAATAGTCTGACCTTTAGCGTGCTCTTCAATAGCTTCCTTTAGATACTTATACTCTTTACTATTTATATTTATGACCCCTTTTCCAGTTCCAGTAAGTCCCCCCGGATTAATCTCTTTTTCTTTACCCATTATTTATTTAATTTAACGTGAGGTTCGAATTTAATAAAAAAAGCCTCTCGCGTCCCTTTTATCCCTGAAAACTTGCGTTGGCCGGATAGTTTTTTAAAAAATATTGATGATCAGAATGTAAATACCCAAACCTCCCGTCAACATTAAACGATCGAAGCTCAAAACCGATTCTTACAAGAGGCCATTATTTTTCAAGTAAGCGTATAGCCTGATAATCTATTTATTGCATAAATTCAATTCCTATCGGATACGATGCCGCTGTTTTCAAGCAAGCGTAATGTCTTGAAAATCTATCTATGGCACAAGTTCAATTCCCATTAGATAAGATGTCATTGTTTTTCCAAGTAAGCGCGTAGCTTGATAATCTATCTATAGCACAAGTTCAATTCCTATCGAATACGATGTCGTTGTTTTCAAGTAAGCGTGTAGCGATTACAACCTCTGTAGCCAAAATTATAGGACCAATTGACCAGGCGCATAGCGACTGGCACCTCCACGAGCAGATTGATCTATTTCCATTGATCATATCCATATATTCATGGGGCTTCATCCTTCCGTTTGGTGTCAGTCCCTACGGGCCTGAACGATTTCGGTATATCTTTTTCTACGGAGATTAAAATCGCTACGCGCTTTGGGTTTTAAGGACAAAAAATATAAATAAGAATTGGGATTTTATGCACTCTTCGTCAACCGCTGCGCCACCTTCCCCAGTGTCAATCCTTGTACTACGATGGAAAACACCACCACGACATAAGTCACCATCAGGATCAAATCGCGGGGCATATCTTCAGGAAGGCTTAGGGCCAAAGCGATGGATATACCCCCACGCAGCCCGCCCCAGGTCATGATCAGACCGGTATTGGGTACAAATTCCAGGCGTTTTTTGAAAATGGCTACGGGTAACAATAAAGCGAGGTATCGGGAAAATAAAACTACAAAAATAGAAATCAACGCGACGGCCAAAAATAGACCCTCGTATTTTAAAATGAGCAACTCCAAACCGATCAAAACGAACAATACGGCGTTGAGAAGCAGGTCTAGCAGTTCCCAGAATTTGTCAACATAGAGTTCGGTGCGTTCGGACATAGATGTCCGGCGCAATTTTTCATGACCGATCACTAATCCGGCTACTACCATGGCAAGCGGAGCAGATACGCCTAAGTAGTGACCTAGTGTATAACCGCCCATCACACAAGCCAGGGTGATCAACACTTCTGTATCATAATCGTCAATTCTTCGCATTAGCCGGTAGGTGATGAATCCCAGGAGTCCCCCCATTAATAATCCACCGAGTACTTCTTTGCCAAAGAGGGTGACGATGCCCATGACCGAAGTGTCTCCATGCCCATGTCCATGGCCGTGATCTCCTGCTCCGGCAATATTCATGATCGTTAAAAACAGGACGACGCCGATGCCATCGTTGAATAAGGATTCCCCGACGATCTTAATTTCCAGCTTCTTGGAAACCCCGGCTTGCTTCATGATCCCTAATACCGCAATCGGATCAGTAGGAGAGATGAGCGCTCCAAAGAGGAGGCAATGAATATATTCCGCATGGAGGCCCACCCCGTTGAACAGGTAGAAACTCACTGTTCCGATCAAAAAGGTAGAGATGAGCACGCCCAGGGTGGAAAACATCAATATGGGCCATCGGTGTTCTTTGAGCCGGTTGAAATCGGTATGAAGGGCTCCGGCAAATAGTAAAAAGCCGAGCATCACATCCAGTAAAACGGTTTCAAAAGGAATAGATTTGATCAAGTCCTCTGCAAAATGCAAGAGGCGATCATCAATCAGACTCGTGATAAACAGGCCGATCGTAAATACGATGGCGATGATCATCAACCCAATGGTGGTGGGTAGTTTGATGTAACGTACATTGACGTAGCCAAATAATGCCGAGAGGACAATAAGTACCGAAGCGATCGTAAAAGCATCCATAAGCTAAAATTAGTGAATTCAATCTTTAAGTTTGAACAAGAAGCACGAAAGATAAGAGATTTCAGCAACTTATTGTGATTCTTTAAATCTGAAAAGGTTTTCATGGAAAACACCTTATCGGCAATAAACAATAGGTTAATATTAAATTAACACTAAGTTAATCTAATTGATTTACCTTGCTCATCTTGGTTGATAAAATCAATGGACTAAGTAGCTGATCAACATTATTTTTTCATTTTTTATCTTACCGAATTATGGGACCGGAATTGTACCTCATCATTGTCATCATATTATTTGCCCTGGCTGTTCTTGATTTGGTGGTCGGAGTGAGTAATGATGCGGTAAATTTCCTCAACTCTGCTATTGGATCAAAAGTGGCGCCCAGGAACATCATCATGGTTGTTGCCAGTATGGGTATTTTTGTAGGGGCTACCTTTTCGAGTGGCATGATGGAAGTGGCCCGAAAAGGGATCTTCAACCCCCAATACTTCTTTCTCGCCGAGATCATGGTAATTTTTCTGGCGGTAATGATCACGGATGTTATCCTGCTTGACTTGTTCAACACATTTGGGATGCCTACCTCTACTACCGTATCTATTGTTTTTGAATTACTAGGTTCTGCCGTAGCTGTTTCTTTTTTAAAAATTCTCACTACAGGCGAATCGCTTAGTACGATTGAAGATTACATCAACTCCTCTAGTGCTATACTCATTATTGCGGGCATTTTCCTCTCAGTATTTATTGCTTTTTTGGTGGGAAGTATGATACAGTATTTTTCGAGGTTGCTTTTTTCTTTCCATGTACATAGGCGGATGCATTGGGTAGGAGGTATCTGGTCAGGATTAGCCATGGCGGCGTTGACTTATTTCCTTTTCATCAAAGGTGCCAAAGGAGCTTCTTTTATTACTGATGAGGTAGTGACCTGGGTGAAAGAAAATACGCTTTTATTAATAACCGTTTCGTTTGTCTTTTGGAGCATTGTCATGCAACTATGCCTTTTTGTGTTCAAATGGAATATTTTACGCTTTGTTGTACTCTTTGGAACCTTCTCTTTAGCCATGGCTTTTGCCGGTAACGATCTGGTCAACTTCATTGGTGTGCCCATTGCGGGGTTTGAGTCTTACCTGGCCTGGGATGCTTCTGGTGTAGATGCGACCGAATATGGGATGTCTGTATTAAATGAGCCCGTGCGGACCAAGTCTTACCTACTCATTATTGCGGGCGCCATTATGGTAGTCACCTTATGGTTCTCCAAGAAAGCGCAATCCGTAACCGAAACGGAAGTGAATCTGGGTCGGCAAGACGAGGGTAGCGAGCGCTTCAACCCCAATGGTCTTTCCAAAGGTATCGTGAGGTATTCTATTTTGCTCAATAAAAGTGTCAATAGGTGGCTGCCGGATTCCTGGCTAAATAAAGCCGAGCAGAATTTCCAACCCTACAAAGAATCGAAGCCTGAAAAAGGCGAATATGACCCACCGGCATTCGACCTGGTCCGGGCATCAGTCAACCTTACTACCGCTAGTATCTTGATTGCTTTTGCTACCTCGCTCAAATTACCTCTTTCTACTACCTATGTCTCTTTTATGGTAGCAATGGGTACTTCTTTATCTGATCGGGCATGGGGCCGGAGTAGTGCCGTCTTTAGGGTGGCCGGAGTAGTCAATGTGATTGGCGGTTGGTTTTTTACAGCCATTATGGCATTTACAGCTGCAGCAACCTTTGCCACACTAATTTACTTTTTTAATCTATGGGCAATTATTTTATTAGTAGGTTTGGCTATTTTCTCCATCAGTCGTACCTTTTTGCTACATCGCAAACAGTCAAAGGCTAAGGAAGCTGAAAAGAAATTTACTATTCAAACTAGTAGGCTGGCCCCATCAAAAATCATCGAAGAAACAGCCGACCAGATTGCCGATACCCTTCAAACGATCCGAACCTCTTATCATAATGCGTTGACCGGACTGCTGGAAGAAGATCTTCACGCTTTGAGAAATGCCCGGAACAACATCCGTCAATTGGAAGAAGAAAACGAGCGACTAAAACGGCGGCTCTATTCCCTCATCAAGCGCATTGACGAAGATCAGGCTGAGGCCAGCCGGACCTATTTGCTGGTTTATGATCTTGAACAAGACATTGTACAGTCCACCTCTCTAATCGTCAACACTTGCCTCCAGTATGTGGATAATAGCCTGGATCCCATCCGCAAAAAACAAGGTGTTCCCTTAATGGAGTTATCCAAGATAATCGATACCTATCTCGAAGCGCTTATAAAATTGATCAAAAGCAAAAAATTCGAAAATCTCGATGAGGTACTCCAACAAAAACAGACTATTTTCATCCAACTGGAAAGCTACCTAGCCGAGAAAATTGGTGGTGTCAAGGCAGAAAAAGACGGCATTCGAAGTAGTTTGCTTTTCTTCAATATTGTGTTGGAGATCAAAGATCTGGTTGCTGTGGCTGCCCGGTTTGCCAAGTTGTACAATCGTGTGCAGACCTTACAGGAAAAGCATGGGCTTTCGTTATTGACGGGGAATGGATCTTTATCAATTAATAAGGAGGAATGAGGAATTGAAGGTTTGGATGGTATAATTAGGAATGAAAATTTATGGGAACTAAACAATAGAATCCTACTATTTCCTTTTAAAAGGAAACAGCTTTCCGAATTCACTTTTGATGATTTCGCCCCAACCATGCGGATATAGATGGAGTTGGGACATTAGAGCAATTTGAATCGTTAATTTTTATCAGGATAACAAGTTGCTTACAAAGTAAAAAGGATGTATTTTTGATAATAATTCAATCATTAAAACCAAACCAAATGAAAGACTTTAACCCTCTAGTCGTATTTCTACTTCCCTTATTCTTTTTAATTCGATCGGCGTTGGGGGCCAAAGATCAAAGCTCGCGGTATTTACCGGGATGCGGTCCGTTCCTCCAAAAGCCATTTTGTTAAATGCAGTGGCCTTCGTTGGATGAGTACCATGT
>CAZHOV010000064.1:0-29541 GCA_964534315.1 uncultured Saprospiraceae bacterium
CAAATTGATAAATGTAAATCAGATTGGACAGGTATAAATAACGGTTGTTAGGGGAGATGGCCACACCGCCTAAATACATAGTATCTGCAGCGACAATTTTTTCAAAATTAGTTAATAATCCGTTCTCTCTGTCAAAATCATATAGAAACACACCATCTCTCTTTCCATAAATTGCATATTTTTCTCCATTAGGAGAGAAAACTGCCTGTCCGATTTCGGGAAAATTTTCTTGTTTTATAGCTCCTATGCTTTGAGAAAATGGACCTTGGATTCCATTTTCAGTTAGCAAAAACCTAAAAAATGTATTGCTTCCAAGTTTTGATTGCATAAGCCACCAATCTTTGCCGTTAGAATGTTTAACTGCAGTTAAGTAACCAGTAAACAAGGTGTCTTCCAATAAAACCTGATTAGTCTCTAAAATTTCTCCGTTCATTCCATTTCCATTTTTATTGATTTTTGTATAATAAAACTTGTCGGAATAAATCTGAAAATGAGAATACCAATCTAATAGAATACCATTGTGGAATAAGTAAAAAAGACTATCATTTCCTGGTTCCTTCAAGAATAAAGCACCTTGAGTAGCGGTATAACCATCATCTCCATTTGTCCCGCACTGATCCTCATGGATCCCCCCAGGATTAATCAAACTATTATCAAGAATCTCATGATTCTTATTTGCAATAAAACATCCATTGGTGTAGAATAATAGGTTACCTGCGCTGTCAGATATAGAAGCGTTGGTTAGTTCCATATCCAATATCCGGTCAGTTAGTTTTATTTGTACGGTATCATTAGAAAAATCAATCTCTGTGCCTCCAAAACGATCATCATTTGGGACAGGTAAGTCTCCAAAAATCCATTTGTAATCGTAGTTGGCTTGTGAGTAGCATGTACTGCTTAAAAATTTTATTAAGAGAAATAAGTATAGGTATTTCATAAAAGAGTAGGTTAAGTAGCCGGCCGTACGGCCGGCTACTATTAGAAATATCATTTAATCAAAGTCACTTTTTCCAATAATACTTTTTCACCATCCAAGGTAATATGTATAAAATAAATTCCCGCCGGAAGGTTGGAAACATTCACCCTTGCTTGGAAGTTACTTAAATCGACAGAACGATTCAAGACCGATTGACCATTTGTATTTAACATGACCAATTCACCTTCTTGATCCCTCTTTTGATTAACATCTACCCATTCCAATATCAATTCATTTTTGGCTGGGTTTGGATATAGTTTTAACAGTTGCTCCGCATCCAACTGAATATTAGCATCTTCTCCATTTTCAGCGCTATTGCTTTGTGCAGTCAAACAACTGGCTCCATCATCATAGGTGATGGTGTCCGCTAATAAGGCACGAGCTAAAAATACGGCATCACCTCCTGATAGGGGACATTGGTTGGCAATATCACTTAAGGTCAGCTTTTCTGATGCTGTAAACTCCAGGGTGTCTCTTTCCAACAATTCCAAAAACAACTCGTTTACCGATTTTGCATTTGCTTCATATACCGAATCTGCGGGTAATAAGTTGTTAGGGGTAGCTAGGTCCCTTGCCCGGTTTTGGCGGTTTTCCTTTACGGTATTTACAGTAGCAGTGTAATCTGCTGCTGAATTTTGTAAATTATTTAGCAATTGCATTTTTTGAACAGTTAACGTATCTAGCTGTGTACTATCTGCTTCTATTAAACTATCTATATGGACTAACTCAGCTAAACCATTGGCAATGGTATCTATTTGAAATTGTAACTGTACCTCGGTGGTGCTATCAATAGCAAAAACACTATTGATACTATCTCGCATGGCAGTAAAAGCACCCACAGAGAGGGTGTCCATCCTGTTATAAAACTTGATATAAACAGAATCTAATGCACTTATATTTTCTTCCTCCTTCAATCGTTGCTGTAGATGATAAGAAGCCGACCAACTCAACGCTCCTTCGAAGCCGTCGGTCGCCAGACTATCGGCAGCAATTTTACGGTCCAAATAGTCATAACCTTCTTTTGCCAAACTGGTCAGACAATTTGGACCACCCTCATCACAGCAATAGGTTTTTTCTTGTGAGTTTTCAAGATCAAACCAATCAACTGTTATCCCTGGCTCTAACGCTACCCTCGGTAAAAATTGAGGCAATCCTCCTGTGGAAGTGTTGTCATCGACGTTGAATTGAGACTGCTGTACAATTAAATTTGTCCCCCCTAAATGCTTCGCTCCAATATCATCCGGGTCATTATCTTCATAGAGGATAGCCCAGTTATTTCCTCTGTGTTCTTGCGTCCCTATAAAGGCATTGCCGTCTCCACTGTCTTCATTGCCAAGGATAAGACCTTCGCAATGGGTATTCAGGATATTACCTCTCAGATCGGTGCCTTCATTCAATCCCCAAAAGGCTATTCCAAATCGGGTATTATTCACATAATTACAACTGACTACGCTTTTATCACATCCGAATAGAAAAATACCTTTTGCAAATGATGCAGAACAATCTGCCTCCTCACCATAAATATTGTTATCTTCGATAAGGGGGCGATAATGACCGGCTAATACGATGCCTTGGTTTTCTTCTGAAGAGCCATTAAGCGTATTATCTTTTATTTTCGCCCTTTCTCCGCCCCAAAAAAGAATGCCGGTACCATTTACGGCGCCACTGGTTAAAGTTATGGTGTTGTCCAAAATTTCCCAGGGACGATTGTTCAAATAATTGGTTTCAAACCCCAATATACCCTGGTATTCTGATTCTATTGCATTGTTTTGAATTAATCCTTTATTAGGCAATCCATTAAAAATATAAATACCCGTACTTGCCGCTATATCGTTATTTTCAATGAAGATTTTTTTCTTAAACGTGTTTTCTATTTTTACACCATATTCCATGTTGGTCATATAATTATTGCGGATGGTAGCATTCATTTGGTCAACTTCCACACCTGCCCCACAATTATCAAACATTGCTAGAGTAGAACCATTTTGGATCAGTTGGTGACCATTTCCGGTCGCACGAATTCCTACATCACAGTTCACAAAACCGCACCCGCCAACTTCAAGGTTACAATAGTTTGTTTTTATGCCATATTTTAAGCCGTCGAAGACGCAATACAGCTGTCCAAGATCGGGTGAAATATTGTAGCCGATATTTATGGATGCAAGGTCATTCAGCAAAATACCATAGGTACTATTCCCGATCCCCGGAGTCTGACCAGGATAGGGATCTTTCAGATTATCTGTTTTTTCAAACCGATTATTGAGTTGATTGATGAGGTTAACGGTTTGAACATTCTGCCCAGGATTGGAAGACGGGGGCACATACCACCCTACGTAGTTATTTTCAAAAGTCGTATTCCTTATGACGACCTGGGCCCCTTCCAACATCTGAATAGCATATTGGGCGTCCTATATACTATTATACCAAGAGGTTAGTGCTGCATTGTCTTCGACCGTTATGCCTTTCCACATTTTATCACAGGAGGATAGAGTGCAGCTTGTTATGTTTAGATGGTATCCATCTAGGACCACTATTTCCGAACCTGGAGCCATTTTAATGATCCAGTTATCGCTGAAACAATAATCTCGGTCAATTTCCAAGGTGCCTTCTATATCTAAGATCAGATTTGGAGTATTCCCGGAACATGGAGGGGTTACATCAGGTAGTACCGATGAATTAACTAAAGTATTCAATGAAGTTGTTGTGCCTGCAGATCCAATTTGGATTCCTTCTGTGACAGTTAAATGTAAATCATCTAAAACTACGTTTCCATTTTCTTCAATCCTGAAAGCATTTCCAACAATTCCACCACCATTATCACCAATTACTTTTGTTGTATAGGTAAATGTTTTACATTGTCCCTCATCAAAAGTTTCAAATGAAGACTTTAGAGGTATTTTCGTTGTATTCACCAAGGGGATTGGAGTTCCAAAAGCAGGATCTAAAGATAAAATTTCTTGTTGATCCTCATCAAGAGTAACGTGAATATCAGCACTTTTAGTTTCGCAATAATTATTACAAACCTCGAATGTATAAGTAATTTCATCCTCTTCACTACATGGGTAAAAAAGCGGTTGTTGGTATTCGGCAGTTAATTCTCCACTAAATCCGCATCCAGGACAATCTGGTGCATCTTGGTATTCGTCAAGGCAGATATTACAATTATCTTCAATGGTTGGAGTAATTATATCTCTTGTGCAATTCGTTATCCACATATTTGGAGAAAAATCATTGACATCCGAAGTAAACCCATTAGAACACATCAACGGAGCCTCTAAGCCAAAAGGTGGAGAAAGGCAATAGGATGATTCTGGGCAGGAAAGATCTTCTAGTTCAGGAGACCCTAATATATGGCCAATCTCATGTGCAAAAACAAAAGTCATTCGACTCTCATTATAATCAGGTTCTTCTTGTACAATCATTGCAGGTTTAACATCACCACATAAATCAGAGCTAGTCGCAAGGCCTAAATGAGGAAAAGATTTATCATAAAACAGAGCGAAAACGTCAATATAAGGATATAAACAATATTTTCTAAGGCTATAAGAACCATTAATCTTTACCCGAAAATCTTGGGTACTACAACAAAAATTATCTGGACTTTCCCATATTTCACAATCTTGAATTAAAAATCCCAAATTAAACTCATCATTATACAAGTCCATCCCTTGATATGTTGTAAACTCTACCAGATTACAAATATCTTGCTCTGTCATTCCTTCTCCGCTTGCATCCAAATAAAACGGATATCCAACTACAAGTGCGAATTCTATATAAGGTTCCGCACAATTCTCAGACGAATTACTTTCTACCAATGATAAAGATTTTGTTAAGACAAATATGCTTTCACTTGCACTGGTGTCAAAGTCGCTAAGAGGCCGTATTCTATATATAGTATCAACATCCCTTATCTTACCCCAAGTGATTTTGTTAGAAATATAAAATTTAGCAATATAGTTGGTACTGTCAACTAATTTTCCTTTGTATGAATTACAAGGTGGTGTGGGAAGAATGGATCTTCCACTATCGGAAATAACGGACAAAGTAAAACTATCCCCTCGTATTTTTTTTTCTTCAATATCAAACTCCCACGTAGCAAAATTTCTAAAATTCAAGGTGATATTTAATACCGTATCAATGCTCTTAAAATAAGTATTCAATGAATCCCTATTAAGATTGAAAGCAAAATAATCCTCATGATTTTCTAGTAATAGGCTATCCTGGTAGCTCGATAGGGAAAGTTCGTCATAATTGAATTGTTGTTGCGCTGAAATGGAGGTAACTTGGGACCATAAAAAAACAATTAAACATAATATAAATAGTCGGTTAAAGGAAAATAGATACATAAATACAATAGGTTTTTGGCTCACTATCATGCATTTGATAGTAAGGAGGTTAAGAAAAATGAAAAATTGCCTTAATCAAAAGACCAGTAGACTATCCCTTTGATTAACAAATCAAACGTTCCAGAAAAAGTGTTGGAAAACCTTTAGTGTAGAGTTTTACACCGGTGTGTAGTTAGTAAATCTATTGTTAGTCAAACAAAAGAGATATCGTTGCATGCCATGACATGCGACTGAATTTGAAGTCTCAAAAAAATTTAAAAACTACTTGGTAAGCAAATAAGCCAAACAGTTTTTGGGGTTTTTATTTTCGCTTTGTTTTCTGTAAAATACAAAAGATCATTCTAATAAACAAGCCCTTACCCCCCCCTATTAATCATAAGTGACTTAAAATCAAATAATTAAAATTTATTTTTTATCTCCTATGAACACATTTTGTTATCTACTCTGCCCTGAAGATCTGCATTATACCGAAGCAGCGCCTCTTACCTTCATTCCCTTTTCATTCCCTTTTCATTATTCATTATTCATCATTCATTATTCATCATTCATTGTTCATTGTCCCCTGCCCGCGCCCTTTCATTCCCTAAAGGGAGGCTGCCCGCAGAAAGACACGTTATGGCGTAGTCCAGTGTGACGTAGTCACTAAAAGTTTAATTCCCTTTTCATTCTTCACTCTTCATCCTTAATTCTTAATCAATTCCCCTCTAATCTCCCAGAAACCCCAGGTCCAGCTCATCCAACTGCTCTTTTTCTACCACCGAGGGCGCGTCGATCATCAAGTCTCTACCTTGATTATTTTTCGGGAAAGCGATGAAATCACGGATAGAGTTTTGGCCGTTCATCACTGCACAGAGGCGGTCGAAGCCGAATGCGATACCACCGTGTGGGGGAGCGCCGTATTCAAAAGCACCTAGTAAGAAACCAAATTGCTCTTCTGCTTCCTCAGGGGTGAAGCCTAATAGTTTGAAGTTTTTGGATTGTAAAGCTCTATCGTGGATACGGATGGATCCTCCTCCAATTTCTACACCATTGATGACTAAGTCGTAGGCATCAGCCCGCAGGTCTTTCATCGTTTGGTGATCACCGTTAAGCATGTTGGGGATGTCTTCTTTTTTTGGAGAGGTAAATGGGTGGTGCATAGCGTAGAAACGCTCGGTTTCTTCGTCCCATTCTAACAGCGGAAAATCAACCACCCATAGTGGTTTGAAAACGCCTGGCTGAATCAACTCCATCCGGCGAGCCATCTCAAGGCGAAGCTCACCCAGTTGTTTGCGCGTCTTATCAGTTTCGCCAGACAGGATCAACAACATATCACCTTCTTTGGCACCCATTTTCTCAGCCCATAATTTCAATTGGTCATCGTCATAAAACTTGCCCACTGAGGATTTAAGAGTACCGTCTTCATTTACTTTTACATAAACCAGACCTTTGGCTCCGATTTGCGGACGCTTCACCCATTCGGTCAGTTTTTTGATATCTTTATTGGAATAGTTATCGGCTTGTCCTTTTGCATTGATTCCGATGATGATCTCCGCATCGTCAAATACGGAGAAGCCTTTTCCTTTGACGATTTCAGAAATATCCGTAAAGGCCATATCAAACCGTAAGTCGGGCTTATCGGAGCCATAGTTTTCTATCGCATGATCGTAAGTCATGCGGTCAAAATCGCCCAACTCCACATTCAGTAGTTCTTTGAATACATGTTTGGTTAACCCTTCAAATGTATTCAATACTTCTTCCTGGGTGACAAAGGCCATTTCGCAGTCTATTTGAGTAAACTCGGGTTGACGGTCTGCGCGTAAATCCTCATCCCGGAAGCATTTGACGATCTGGAAGTAACGATCCATACCGGCTACCATCAGGATTTGCTTAAAGGTCTGAGGTGACTGTGGTAAGGCATAAAACTGACCAGGATTCATACGGCTGGGCACTACAAAATCACGAGCGCCCTCTGGAGTACTTTTGATCAGGAAAGGGGTTTCAATCTCTGCAAATTGCTGGCTGGCCAGGTATTTTCTGGTTTCAATAGCCAGGCGACTTCTGAAGAGGATATTTTTCTGGACATTTTCTCTTCTCAGATCCAGATAGCGGTATTTCATACGCAATTCATCACCGCCGTCGGTATCTTCTTTAATGGTAAAAGGGGGTGTTTTAGAGGCATTCAGCACCGTTAATTCCTTCACTTCAATTTCAACATCTCCGGTGGGTAAATCCGGATTTTTATTGCTCCGCTCCCGCACAATTCCGGTGATCTTTAACACAAACTCTCTCCCCAACTCTTTGGCCTTACTATATAATTCAGGTTGATTTTCCGAATTAATGACAAACTGCGTGATGCCATATCGATCTCTTAAGTCAATAAAATTAAGGGCGCCAAAATCTCTGCTTGCCGCTAACCAGCCGCTTAAGATAACTTCCTGTCCGATATGCTCCATCCGGAGTTCTCCGCAATTGTGGGTTCGATACATTTTTTCTGGGTTTTATTTCTAAAAGTGCAAATGTAAGCGAAATGAAATATTTTTTTGAAATAAGCAGCAGATTTTGGTTTTAAAATCTGCTGCCTATTTCAAAAACTGCCCCGCAAACCTAATTTTTTGTAAATCAACCGGCCGGTCGAATTAATTCAGCTTGTTTCTTGTTGAAAAAAACTAACTAAAAAATCTATCTTTGCAGTCAATTTCAAAACTATTGTCATGGCAGAAAAAATTAAGATCTCTTTCCCTGATGGAAATGTGCGCGAATACGATGAAGGCGTAACTGCAATGGAAGTTGCTCAATCCATTAGTGAAGGATTAGCTCGCAACGTACTTTCAGCAAAAATTAATGGCGAAGTTCGCGACGCTACTCGTCCTATTCATGAAGATGCTTCTATCGAATTACTGACCTGGAGAGATCAGGAAGGGAAAAAAACCTTCTGGCACTCCTCTGCCCACTTGATGGCCGAAGCATTGGAAGCACTTTATCCCGGTATCAAATTCGGTATCGGACCACCAATCGACAATGGTTTTTACTATGATGTGGATCCTGGTGACCGGGTGCTCAGCGCCAATGATTTCCCCAAGATCGAGAAAAAAATGCTGGAATTGGCGAAACAGAAAAACCAGTATGTGAGAAAAGAAGTTGCCAAAGCTGATGCTTTAAAGTATTTCGAAGAAAAAGGCGATGAATATAAGATTGAATTGATCCAGGACTTGGAAGACGGCCAAATTACTTTTTATGAGCAAGGCAATTTTATTGATCTCTGCAAGGGGCCTCACATCCCGGATACCGGAAAGATCAAGGCAGCTAAAGTGATGAGCCTTGCGGGTGCTTACTGGAGAGGGGATGAAAACAATAAACAGCTTACCAGGTTATACGGCGTTACTTTCCCAAAACAAAAAGAGCTGAAAGAATACCTTCACTTGCTGGAAGAAGCCAAGAAAAGAGATCATCGTAAACTGGGTGCAGAATTAGAACTTTTTATGTTCTCTGAACGAGTAGGTAATGGCTTGCCCATCTGGTTGCCCAAAGGAACAGCCCTTAGAACGCGCCTGGAAGAATTTTTGAAAAAAGAACAAATCAAAAGAGGCTACACGCCGGTGATCACGCCTCATATTGGGAAGAAAGACTTGTACATTACTTCCGGCCATTATGCGAAGTATGGAGAAGATAGCTTTCAGCCCATCAATACGCCAAGAGAGGGGGAGGAGTTTTTATTGAAACCTATGAACTGCCCGCACCACTGCGAGATCTACGGTCATCGCCCTCGTTCTTACAAGGAATTGCCAATCCGTATTGCCGAATTCGGTACAGTCTATCGGTATGAGCAAAGTGGAGAGCTGCACGGGTTGACCAGGGTAAGAGGGTTTACCCAAGATGATGCACATATCTTTTGTACTCCCGATCAGGTAAAAGAAGAGTTTTTGGATGTGTTGAATTTGACGATGCATGTGCTGGAAAAACTAGGTTTTGAAAACTTCACGGCTCAAATTTCTCTAAGAGATCCGGAAACACCTGAGAAATATATCGGAAGCACAGAAAACTGGGAAAAAGCAGAGCAAGCCATCATCGATGCCACCAAAGAAGCCGGATTGGAAACGACTACAGAATTGGGCGAAGCCGCCTTCTACGGGCCAAAGCTGGACTTCATGGTCAAAGACGCTCTAAAACGCTCTTGGCAGCTGGGTACGATACAGGTAGATTACAACCTACCGGATCGCTTTGAACTCGAATATATTGGAGCTGACAATGCACCTCACCGCCCTGTTATGATTCACCGGGCCCCATTCGGTTCGATGGAACGCTTTATCGGAGTCCTAATTGAGCATTGCGGTGGTAACTTCCCGCTTTGGTTAGCTTCTGACCAGGTAGCGCTTCTCATTATTAGCGATAACTTTAAATCATATGCTGAGGAAGTCAACACAAAATTGCTCGCTGAAGATATCAGAGGCTATATTGATGACCGCAGTGAATCAATCGGACGAAAAATCAGAGATACGGAAGTTGCAAAGGTTCCTTTTATGCTGATTATCGGAGAAAAAGAAATGGAATCAGGAACGGTTTCTATTAGAGAACACGGTAAAGGAGATAAGGGAAGTATGAAAATTGATGAGTTTGTCGCCTATTTTAAGTCGTTGTTATAAACCAAAGAGTTATTTCAAACGTATGTATAGGTGACTTTTATCTACTAGAAATCAGGTTTGAGTTAAAAAAACTTTAAACCTGTCTAATATGATTTGATTTGTTAATTTAATTTGGTATTTTTAGCATGATCCTTACTTCCGAAAAACCTTATACAACGTTTTGCATATGAAAAATATTTTACTCCTTCTTACTTTTTTTATTCTTCTTGTTCAAGTAGCCGTTGCTCAATCCCATCAAGGGGATTGTGACGGGAAAGCTACGCAAACAGAAGATCAACTACTTTATGACTCTGAGGAGCAAAATGAGTATGCAGCTGATCAAATTAAAACCACTATCAAATCTGCCCCTGCAAAACCTCAAATTTACCCCAATCCGGCTATTCATTATTTTGAAGTAACAGGTGATGATATTGACACCATAACGATTTACAACATTGTCGGAAGAAAAATGAAAACCTTTATTGCCCAGGAAAATAAAAAATATAATATAGAAGATCTACCAATGGGGATGTACCTTGTTCAGGTGTTTGGGCCAGACAATAAAATATTATCTACAAGTAGATTAAGTAAACGACTACCGTAGTCGCATTTTGTAAATAATAAAGCCTGCCAGAAGAGAATTTTTTGGCAGGCTTTGTTGTTTATTATAAAGGACCTTTAATAAGTTTAATACGAATAATTTACCCCACTACTTACAATTTTCTATTATTTTTGACAATAAATTAGACGATCAACAAAATGACATTTGAATTTTCTTCCCTTTTCTTTTATTAGCTTTTCTGATTATCCCTCTGGCTATCCCAAGAGCCCTTCTTTTCATTACTTTTTTTATTTTTTAACTATTCTCCAATAAAAATGATCGAAAAACTTGAAGCTATCGTAGATCGATACTATTATCTTGAAGAGCAACTTGCCGACCCTGAGGTCATTGCAGATATGGATCGGTTCAAAAAGGTGAGCAAAGAATATAAAGACCTTGAAGAAATCGTAAAGGTGCACAAAGAATATAAACAACTCCTTGGCAATATCAAGACCGCTAATGAGATGTTGAATGACCAGGATATGAAAGAAATGGCTCAAATGGAGCTCGAAGAACTAAACCCTAAAAAAGAAGAACTGGAGGAAAGGATCAAATACCTGCTTATCCCAAAAGATCCGGAAGATGCAAAGGATGTGATTTTTGAAATCCGTTCTGGCACAGGGGGTGACGAAGCTAGTATCTTTGCAGGCGATCTATACCGAATGTATTCCCGCTTCTTTGAAACACAAGGTTGGACAACGGAATTGATCAGTGTCAATGAGGGCACAGTAGGCGGATATAATAAAATTGTTTTGGAAGTGAAAGGGGAGGATGTATTTGGAAAGCTTAAATTTGAGTCGGGTGCACACCGCGTTCAGCGAGTTCCAAAAACTGAATCTCAGGGAAGAGTCCATACATCTGCCGCTACGGTGGCTGTGATGCCAAAGCTGGAAATGGAAGATGTAGACATTAATAAAGCCGACTTAAAAGTAGATACTTTCCGGTCTAGCGGTGCGGGTGGTCAGCATGTTAACAAAACAGAGTCGGGCGTGCGGTTTACCCATATTCCAACCGGCGTTGTATCTGAAAGTACAGATGGGCGTTCGCAAATCAAAAACAGAGAAATTGCTCTCCAACGACTTTACCAGAAAATCTATGAAACTCAAAAAGAACAACACGAATCAAAGATAGCCGAAAAACGAAAGTCGTTGGTTGGTTCCGGCGACCGCTCAGGTAAGATCCGGACCTACAACTTTCCCCAAAATCGGGTGACCGATCATCGAATTAACCTAACACTTTACAATCTTGATAAGGTAATTGAAGGTGATTTGGGAGATATTCTGGAAGCATTACAAGTGGCGGAAAATGCAGAAAAAATGAAAGCCGGTGAGGAAATTGCTTAAAATTTGATTTACATATCTCCTACCTGCTAAATTTGTCTTTTTTTGCATCCTTATCGCCATCTTTACTGTTCAATAAAGAAGAAAAAAGTGTAATAATGTCTTTTTGACGATTTTCACATTACTTTAACGTAGATATTCTTGAAAAAAATTGAGGTAGCTACTATTTTGTGCTACTCTATTGTGAGGTCTCTTTCAACTATTTGAAAAAATACACCATGGCAAATACAAAAGATAATTATCAGCTACTCATTGAGAAACTAGATCATTTCATACGCAAATACTATCTCAATAAATTAATCCGCGGTGTCCTTTTTAGCCTTGGATTGATATTGGGGCTATTTATTGTGATCAGCGTAATGGAATACTTCTTTTATTTCGATAAATCAGTCAGGAAAATTCTCTTCTTTTCCTTCTTGGGTGTGAGCATTATTGCGCTCGGATATTGGGTTTTCAATCCTTTATTACATTATTTCCGATTAGGTAAGCTAATTTCCCACCAGCAAGCAGCAGAAATCATCGGTCAGCATTTTACCAATGTCAAGGATAAATTACTTAATGTTTTACAGTTGAACGATCAAGCTTCTCAGGAAGCTCAGAATAAAGCACTTATCCTTGCCAGTATTAATCAAAAAACAGAAGAGATCAAGCCCGTTCCTTTCAAGAAAGCGATCAATCTGAATAACAATCGAAAGTATGCCCGGTATGCTCTGCCACCTCTTCTTTTACTGATTATTCTGCTTTTTGCCGCACCCAGCGTTATTAAGGATAGCACTGAACGATTGATCAACAATAATAGAGATTTCGAAAGAGAAGCTCCTTTTGATTTTATCGTGGATGATCAAAATCTTGAGGTTATTCAGTATCAAGACTATGATCTGACCGTGAATGTGGAAGGGGATGTGATCCCTGATGAGGTATTTATCGATGTTGATAACTACCAGTACCGACTTCAAAAAGTTGATGCGACTACTTTTAAGTACACGTTTAACAACGTTCAAAAGACTACTAACTTCCATCTATTATCCAGTGGCTTCAAGTCCAGAGACTACGATCTCTCCGTTATCAACAAGCCAAATATCTTAGCTTTTGACATTAAACTGGATTATCCGTCTTACATCCAACGAAAGGATGAAGAACTAAAAAATGTCGGAGACTTCGTCGTTCCTATGGGTACGAATATTGACTGGATCTTTACGGCTGAAAATACCAATAAAATAGATCTTCAGTTTTCTTCTGCCGATGAAAAATTGGAGGCCAAGCGCTTTTCTGACGATCTTTTTTCCTACAAAAAGCAAGCGATGAAAGATGAGCGTTACAAGCTTTTCATTTCCAATGAAAAGCTTAAAAATGCAGATTCCATTGCTTATACATTATCAGTCATTCCAGATCTTTATCCTACGATCAGCGCTAATAAATTTGAAGACAGCACACAGACCAAATTATTGTTCTTTATTGGCGATGCAGCTGATGACTACGGGTTGAGAAACCTAACCTTCAATTATTATATTACTAATGAAAAGGGTAGAAAGGGTGAATTAGAAACGCAGCAAATTCAAAAGCCTTCTGGCAAGCAATTGGAATATGAGTACGTTTGGGACCTTAATGAAATAGAACTAAACCCTGGAGATGAGGTTAATTTTTACTTCGAAGTATTTGATAATGATGGAATTAACGGAAGCAAGTCTGCTCGCACTAATCTAATGGTTTTTGCAGTGCCTACATTGGAAGAGTTTGAAGAAATGGCCTCCGCCAATAATGAAGATATCAAGAAAGACTTGAAAGAGTCTATGGAAGAATCCAAGAAAATTCAGGAAGAACTTAAAAAGCTTCGCGAAAAGCTGCTTCAGGAAAAAGAAATGGATTGGCAAGCCCGTAAGGAGTTGGAAAAACTACTAGATCGGCAAAAGGAACTGGAGAAAAAGATGCAGAATGCCCAGCAAAAGATGCAGGAGAACATGCAAAATCAAGAGGAATACTCCCAACCCAACGAGGAACTCCAGGAAAAGCAGGAAAAGCTTGAGGAAATGTTCGAAGAGGTGATGAGCGAGGAAATGAAAGAGTTAATGAAAGAAATTGAAGAATTGCTTCAAGAACTTGGTAAGGACGAAGCGCTTGAAAAAATGGAGGAAATGGAGTTCAATGAAGAAGAACTCGAAATGGAAATGGATCGCATGCTCGAGTTATTTAAACAACTAGAACTGGAAAAAGAACTTCAGGATCAAATTGATAAACTAGAAGAACTCGCCGAGGAACAAGAAAAGCTAAGTGAAGAGACGGAACAGCAAGAGGATGGCGACCAAAGTGACGAAGAGGGCAAGCAAAAACAAGAAGAATTGGAGAAAAAGCAGGAAGAGATCAATAAGGAATTCGAAGAGATGCAAGAGAAGATGGAAGAGATCATGGAGAAAAATGAGGAGCTCGAAAATCCTAAATCGCTTGAAGATCCTTCCGAGGAGATGGAGGATATCAATGAAGACCTTCAGGACAGCCAGGAAAGTCTGGAAAAAAAGCAAAATAAAAAGGCTTCTCAGTCTCAAAAGAATGCTTCTCAGAAAATGAAGCAAATGGCTTCCAGCATGCAAATGCAAATGCAGGCGGGCGAGATGGAACAAATGCAGGAAGATATGCAAGCGCTTCGTCAATTGCTTGAAAACCTCGTTGGCCTTTCTTTTGATCAGGAAGACCTAATCGACTATTTCTCTTCGGTCAACGTCTATACTCCTCGATATACAGAACTTGTTCAGCAACAATTCAAGCTAAAAGACGACTTCAAATTGATTGAGGATAGCCTTAGGGAACTAAGCAAGAGGGTCTTCCAGATAGAATCTTTTGTTACTGAAAAAGTGCAGGATATCAAACTGAATATTAAAGAATCTCTTGAAGAATTGGAAGAGCGCAAAAAACCTCAAGCAGCGGAACACCAGCAGCGGACAATGAAAAATGCCAATGACCTTGCTCTTATGCTAAGTGAGGTTATGAATCAAATGCAGCAGCAAATGTCTGGCATGATGGCCGGCTCTCAGATGTGCAATAGTCCCGGAGGTAAGGGCTCGGAAGGGTCTAAACCAATGGACAAGATCACCAAAGGGCAGCAGGGGCTTAGTGAGCAGATGAAGCAGATGCAACAACAAATGAAAAACGGCCAAAAGGGAGGTGGTAGTAGTAAGCAATTTGCGGAAATGGCCGCTCGCCAGGCTGCCCTCCGAAAAGCCTTAGAAGAATTGAAACAAACCAAGATGCAAAAAGGGGATAGCGGAAAAGAGCTTCAGGAAATTATCGAACAAATGGATCAAAATGAAATCGATCTGGTCAATAAGCGCCTTACTAATGAAATGCTCAAACGACAACAAGAGATCATGACCCGATTACTCGAAGCGGAAAAAGCAGAACGCGAACGGGAATTTGATAATAAACGACAAGCAGAACAAGCTTCTCAAAAAGAAAGAAAATATCCGCCATCTCTTAAGGAGTATATCAAAAAGCGAGAGTCTGAAATCGAATTGTATAAACAAGTCTCTCCCTCATTGAAGCCATATTACCGATTCCTGGTAGAGGAATACTACAAGTCTTTAAAGAATGAGTAATATGGTTTTTATATATCCTGAAAGTAGCTTTTAACGAAAAAGGGGCTGGATTTGGTACCAAATCCAGCCCCTTTTTCGTTAAAAGAGCTTACATTTTATCATTTTTTCACTTTCCCCATTGATTTATTGAACAAAATTTCGGATTTTTATGTACTAATAAAAGTATTGACTGTACGAATAGGATACAATATAAAATCTACACAGTCCTCCCTAGTGTTTAAAATCGTTTAAACATTCACTTCTTTTTTAATGAGAATTCATCGAGAAATGCTAACAATATCTTCGAATCCAAAAAGTATTACCCTTGTTGAAAATTTTGTTGAAAATATAGCCTCTAAATATAATATCCATAAAGATGTTTATGGAAATATTCTAATAAGCCTTACCGAAGCTGTCAATAACGCCATCCTCCACGGCAATAATGCAGATGAAACTAAAAAGGTGTTAATAAAACTGAAAACATTGGGTAACAAATTGGCCTTCCTTGTCTCTGACGAAGGCCAAGGCTTTGATTATCAATCCCTTCCGGACCCTACTTCACCTCAAAATCTCCTTAAAGTAGGAGGGCGAGGAGTATTTTTAATGAGACAACTTTCTGATAATGTCGTTTTCACTGATAATGGCAGCACAGTGGAAATACATTTTAATATATCCAAGCATGTCAGCTGACCTCTTTCCCTTCCAATCTACTCCCTCTCGACAAATTTTTTTCCACGAAGAAGAAATTAAATACACCCACCCCTCTCCTCTACTGATCAAAACCTGGATTGATCAGAGCATCTCAAAAGAGGACAAAGACTTTGATATTATCAATATCATCTTCTGCTCTGATGAGTATCTCCTTGATCTGAATAAAACCTATCTAGACCATGATACCTACACAGATATCATTACCTTTCAATATGGTGAGTTTCCTATTGAAGGAGATCTTTTCATTAGTATTGATCGGGTAAGGGATAATGCCCAAAAGATGGAAATTTCTGAATTGGAGGAACTCAATAGAGTCATCATTCATGGAATTCTACACCTACTCGGGTATAGCGACAAAACTCCTGAGCAAAAAAAACTGATGACCTTAAAAGAAAATGAATATTTGAAATATCTTCGTGGTTTAAACAATTAACATTTATCTAAATCGAGTATTTATTTTACCATGAAGATTTTAAAATTTGGAGGCTCTTCTGTTTCCTCGCCTGAACGGATCAAGGGAGTCGCAAAAATAATTCAACAATATTATCAGGAAGGAGAAAATTTTGCCGTTGTTTTTTCTGCTTTTGGAGGAGTTACGGATCAGCTTATTTACATTGCTCGATTGGCTGCTGAAGGTTCTCCACTTTTTAAAGACGAATTTGAAAATCTCCGCAACAGGCATGACCACGTCGTAAAAACCTTGTTTAAAAAACCAGCAGCCGTTAAAAAGCAAATCGACGATCATTTTAATAATTTGTGGAGTGTTATTTACGGAGTATCGCTAATCCAAGAAATTACTCCACGCACTCAAGACTTAATTTTATCCTTCGGAGAAAGAAACTCCGCACTGATTATTGCGCATTACCTCAAACATAATGGGGTAGGAGCCAATTTTGTAGATGCCAGGCGATTAATAAAAACGGATGATCATTTTGGTAATGCAAAAACAACTTTTGAGCTTACTAACAAAAACATACAGGATCATTTCAGACGAAACCCTGATATTCAGATCATTACCGGTTTTATTGGTTCCACTTCCAGCGATGTTACCACCACGCTTGGTAGGGGAGGTTCTGATTTTACTGCTTCTATTTTTGCTGCAGCATTAGATGCTGACCTTATTGAAATCTGGACTGATGTCGACGGGGTCCTGACGGCAGATCCGCGAAAAGTAAACAAAGCCTTTACTATTCCAAAAATTTCTTATGCAGAGGCCATGGAAATGTCCCACTTTGGTGCTAAAGTAATATATCCTCCTACTATCCAACCTGCACTTGAAAAAGAAATTCCAATCGTTATAAAAAACACCTTCAAACCAGACTTTCAAGGTACCTACATATCCAGTCAAACAGAGCTTGATCCTAGAAGAGCTGTTAAAGGAATTTCGTCCATTGGCACCGTCAGCCTATTAACGTTACAAGGAAGTGGGCTCGTTGGAGTACCTGGTACAGCAGCTCGCTTATTCAACTCGCTAGCTAGTACCGCTATTAATATAATTCTTATTACCCAGGGATCTTCCGAACACTCAATAAGTTTTGCTGTACAACCTGCCGATACTGAAAAAGCCAGAAAGACGGTTGAGCAAGAATTCAAATCAGAGCTTTTCCAGCACATCATCGATCCTGTAAAGGTTGAGCATGACCTTTGCATCATTGCTGCCATCGGTGAGAATATGCGGTTTCAGCCAGGTATTTCAGGAAGGTTATTTCAAGCACTTGGTAGAAACGGGATTAACGTAGTTGCTATTGCGCAGGGTTCATCAGAACTGAATATCTCGGTGGTTATCCCGGAAAGTGACGAAGAAAAAGCCCTAAATGTACTGCACGAAGCCTTCTTTTTGTCAGAAACTAAAGAATTGCATCTTTTTATGGTAGGAGTGGGGTTAATCGGCAAAACATTAATCCAGCAGATCCAATCTCAAAGTGCTTTTTTAAAAGAGAACTACCAGTTAGAAATAAAGATTACAGGATTAGCCAATAGTAAGAAAATGGTTTTTTCTGATGAAGGGATTAATTTAGAAAACTGGAAAGTGGAATTAGATGGATCATCTTCGAAGATGGAGATGAATTCATTTGTATCGGAGATGAAATCCATGAACAAGTCTAATTCTATATTCCTGGACAATACGGCATCGCAGGTTATCCCTAAATTTTACGAAACCATACTAGATGCCAGTATTGCCATTTCAACGCCGAATAAAATTGCTGCGTCGTCGCCTTTCAATCAATACAAAAGGCTGCTTGCTATATCTAAAAAAAGAAATACTCCTTTCTTTTTTGAAACGAATGTTGGAGCGGGGTTACCGGTGATCACAACGCTAAAAGACTTAACTGATAGCGGTGATAAAATTGAAAAGATCGAAGCGGTACTTTCCGGAACCTTATCCTATATTTTCAATAATCTGAAAGCGGGAACAACATTCAGTAGTATCGTTAAAGAAGCCATGGAACTTGGGCTGACAGAGCCTGACCCCAGGGTGGATTTAAGTTTAGGAGATGTACAAAAGAAAGCAACTATATTAGGAAGAAAAATGGGATTACCATTAGAATATAATGATGTAGAAGTGATCCCTTTTTTACCTGATAGTTGTTTTGAAGCTGATTCTATTGACGGTTTCTTCCAGCAATTAAAGTCCGAAGGCGATGCAATAATGGAGTCATTAAGAATAGAAGCCGCTGAAAGTAATGCTCGTGTGCTACCTCTGGCCATTATTGAACAAAGCAAGGCAAGCATTAAGTTAACAAAGGTTACAACGGCGAGTCCGTTTTACAACCTTAGCGGCAGTGATAACATGATTGTCTTTACTACGGCCCGTTATAAAGATCGCCCATTAGTTATTCAAGGACCTGGGGCCGGGGCAGAGGTAACATCTGCAGGGGTTTTTGCAGAAATTATACGAATAGGTAACCTTTTTAATTAGTGTAACTATGGCATCAGAGATTAAAGTATTTGCACCCGCCACGATTTCCAATTTGGCTTGCGGGTTTGACATAATCGGATTAGCCTTAAACCATCCGGGGGATGAGATCATTGCTCGTCTAACAAAAACCAAAGGGCTAAAGATTATCAAAATAACAGGTACAGCCACCAAGCAACTTCCCTTTGAAATTGAAAAAAATACTGCCGGTCTAGCTGCAAAACGAGTTTTAGAAAATATTGGAGAAGAGGGTAGGGGTATTGAATTGGAAATACACAAAAAGATGCCCTTCGGTAGTGGATTAGGATCGAGTGCAGCAAGCGCTGTAGCGGGAGCATTTGCTGTAAACGAGTTACTCGGGGCCCCATTGTCAAAAAAAGAACTACTCCCCTTTGCCGTAGAGGGCGAAATGTTGGCCTCGGGTAGCCTTCATGCAGATAATGTAGCACCATCTTTATTAGGAGGCATTGTATTAATAAGAGATAATAACACCTTGGATTTAAATAGTGTTCCCTACCCCGAAGAGTTACACATCACTGTAATTTATCCGGAAGTTGAAATACTAACCAAAGAAGCCAGAGCTATTCTAAAAAAAGAGGTTAGCCTTCAGCAATTGATCAAACAAACCGGTAATTTGGGATCACTAATTCTAGGTTTCACAAATGCAGACTTTGAGCTTATTAAACGTTCCTTAGAGGACGTAGTTATCGAACCTCAGCGTTCTAAACTAATCCCTTTTTATCAAGAGGCTAAAGAAGCAGCTTTAGAAGCAGGAGCTTTAGGTTGTAATATTTCCGGAGCTGGCCCCAGTATTTTTGCCCTTTCTACAAGCAATCTGGAAGCAGAAAATATTGGAGTTTCAATGAAGACTATTTTCAGCAATCAAAATATTCCAACCCAACTTTTCATATCTCCGGTTAATCCAGAAGGAGCTATACGTTATTAATTTATTCACTAAAAAACCATTAACCATGAAACTATATAGCACGAATAACAAAAACCTAGAGGTTTCTCTAAAAACAGCAGTTTTTCAGGGATTACCAAAGGATAATGGTTTATTCATGCCTAAGCATATCCCGACATTGAGACAAGACTTTATCGACAAGTTGACCGACTACACTTTTCAGGAAATTGCATTGGAGGTCGCTAAATCGCTTTTAGCAGAATCTGTTCCGGTAGAGCAGATTGAAGAAATCATTAAGAAGTCCATTACCTTTCCCGCCCCCGTCGTTCAGATTTCGGATCGCTTATTTATCCAGGAGTTATTCCACGGTCCTTCCTTAGCATTCAAAGACTTTGGGGCGCGGTTTATGGCGCAGCTTATGAGTTTCTTCAATAAAGACGAAGAAGACGATCTAATCATATTAGTAGCCACTTCGGGCGATACTGGCGGGGCCGTCGCTGCCGGTTTTTATGATACACCGGGCATACAAGTAGTCATCTTATATCCTAGTGGAAAAGTGAGCCATCTGCAGGAAAAACAGCTAACTACACTGGGGAAAAATATTACAGCGCTGGAGATAGACGGCAGTTTTGACGATTGCCAGACATTGGTTAAAAAAGCATTTTTAGACGATGAATTGAGAAAAAAACTAAGGATCAGTTCGGCTAATTCCATCAATATCGCAAGGCTAATCCCTCAGAGCTTTTATTATTTTGAAGGGTTCAAACAAGTACGAAGCCTAAACGATGCCCCTATTTCTTTTTCGATACCCAGTGGCAATTTTGGTAATCTGACAGCTGGGGTGATGGCAAAAAAAATGGGATTACCCGTCAATAAATTTATTGCAGCAACTAATTCAAATGATGTCGTACCAACATACTTAAAAACAGGGGTCTACAAACCCACAAAGTCAGTCAGAACCATCTCTAATGCCATGGATGTTGGAAACCCTTCCAATTTCAAGCGACTCGAAGACATCTATTGTTCCACGTGGAACAATTTCAGTAAAGAGATGATCGGATACAGCTTTACTGATCATGAAACAAAGCAAGCGATTCGAACCCTTCAAGAAAGCCATCAATACATAATTGACCCACATGGAGCAGTTGGGCTTTTGGCAGCAATTAATTATCAAAAAGATAAACCTTCAGAAAATATTATTGTTTTAGAGACTGCTCATTACGCAAAATTTAAACCTGTAATGGAAGCAATAATCAGCAAAGAAAAGATTGTTGTACCAAAACAATTGAATAAACTTATTGATAAAAAGAAAGTAGCTATCCGAAAATCTGTTAATTATCCGGACTTTAAAGAGTTTCTACTTTTCAACTACCATTAATAATAAATGTTCCACGTGGAACATCTAGAGAACCATCCATAAAAAACACTACTCAATCATCTTTTTATTTTTCCATTTTAGGGTATAGCGTGAATATCTACGCCCAACACAAGAGTAATAAAAACTACAGATACAAAAACCTGGAAGTTTAAAGCAACTAATGTTCGATATTTCGCTTTTGCTTCATCCAGGAAATTTATTTGGGATGCAATAGGCGTACCTACGAGCGATGGCTAAGATTAGATACTAAAGGTCCGGAAATCGAGGCCGAGTTTGAACGAAATACTCAAGCGAATGAACCCAAGAATATTTCTACCATTAGAAATAAAAATATCAAACAAACATTGGAAGATGTAGATCCTGATATTAAAGATTTTTACTCTACTTATGATCCGCTAAATGTAACCGAATCCGACAGAAAACGATATGAACAATATATCAACCAATTGTCAGAAGAGGAAAAGGCCTTTTTGAAAGAAGGATATTATTTCTATGAGCTCACTTTAAAAATCGCTTTGAGTTATATAAAAGACGAAATTCCTGGGGCAATCGATCCAATCCGATGAGAGAAGCGCTACAAGAAAACCTACAGACTCTTCTGGCGGATCTAACTAAAAAAAATTTGAAGTGAGGCAAAAAACAAAGACGTTTGGCTGGATAGTTTTGTTAATCAATAAAATATTCTTTACCGTTTCTAAATGCTCGAAGCCCTCGTTAGATAGTAATTAAGATACCGTCTCTTCTCCACCGACGAGTTCTTTCAAAAAATCTTCCAGAACTTGATTGAACTCGTCGGGCTTTTCCATCATAGGTGCATGCCCGCACTCTTCAACAAAATGAAGGGTAGAATTAGCAATTAATTCATGAAACTTCTCCCCAACAAAAGGAGGGGTAATACTATCTTCTCTTCCCCAGATAAGCAGGGTAGGGGCAGTGATTTGATGAAGCTTATCACCTAAGTTATGACGCACTGCTGACTTGGCAGTAGCTATGATCCGAATGGCTTTGTTCCTGTCGTTTACCGTATTGAATACCTCATCAACTAATTCTTTAGAAGCCACTTCCGGATCATAAAATGTATTTTCTGTTTTTCGCTTAATGAACTCGTAATCTCCCCGCTTTGGAAAAGTTGATCCCAGCGAATTCTCAAATAACCCAGAACTACCGGTGAGGATAACAGACTTAATCCGCTCCGGATGCGCTAATGCATATAACAACGAAATATGACCACCTAAGGAATTTCCAAGGACATGAACTCCGTTGAAATCTTTATACTCAACAAACTCAGAGACATAGTCTACAAGTCCGGAAACAGAAACTTTTCGGATAGGCAAATCAAAAATCGGTAGTATCGGTACTACTACATTATACTTCCTGCCAAAATTCTCTATGATTCCCTCAAAGTTACTTAGAGCGCCAAACAATCCATGCAACAACATCAAATGCTCTTCCCCACCATCTGTTTCAATATACTTAAATTTACCTTCTTCTTTTATTTCGTAGTTCATTTATACTTCTGATATTAATTTACTCAACCTGTTGAACGAAAGTAACAATTTATAACAAAAATAAATGTCTTAACCACCACCACATATTCGTCTACATCACATCCCTGTGGAAAACTTTGTTGAAAACTTTGATATTAAAAAAACTAATAATATTTTATCTAAAATCGACTATTAAATTAATCATTTCAAAGCAAAAAATACGCACTACGACCAAAAAAAATAGAATTAAAAGATAAATAATTGATTACCAAATACTTGTAAAAAATCACTAACTAAACGGTATTTCTTTATTAACGCTGAGTTAATCTTGAGATAACGTTCAATTGAAAAATAATATACAAAAGCGTACCTAGCAGTAAGATAGCAACACTTTGATGAACGACTCCATAGAACACGGGTATTCTGCTTATACTGTTAATAACGGTGAGCACTCCAAGTAAAAACTGAGTTATTAACACACTTATTAACACAAGCTTTCCTGTTTTAAGTTGTCTGCTAAGGTAATCAATCTTACTAATTTTAACTACAAACCAAATAGTCAATCCTACCAACACATAGGCAAATAATCTGTGGAATACCTGTACCCAAGCTTTAGCAAAAACAGCCGGCTCATAATCAATTACTTTTCCTTCTTTAATCTCGTTTACATTGCCCAACGCATTAAAAAAATATTCCGACTCTACATAGAATGGAAAGTGAGGATGTATTAACCCGGCACGCATACCAGCCATTAACCCGCCAAAAAGAATCTGAACCAACAAAACGCTTAAGAGAATCCACGAAAATCGTTTTATGCCAAGGAATTTTGTATCGCCGCTTTGACTTCCTTTACGCCCATATACACTAAGTAAAAATGTCCAAAATAAATAAGAAATTAGGGTCGTGGCTATCGCCAAATGAATAATCAATTTGTAAGCGCTTACCCAGGTTCTGTTATCGTCATTCAGACCACTCTTCACCATTATCCAACCAAACGCCGCCGCCAGCGCTGCTAACCCAATGACGACTCCCAATCTTTTCAACAACCACCCGGGAATTTTTTTCTGTGCCAAAAATATTCCAAAAGGAATAATAAAAACCAGCCCCATCATTCTTGCCCACAACCGGTGAAAATATTCCCAAAAATAAATCACTTTAAACTCTGATAACGTCATATCCGCATTAATGGTCTCAAATTGCTTTTTTGCAGCAAGCTTATACTTTTCGAATGCCACGTCCCAAGCTTCGGCATTCATAGGAGGAAGCGTCCCCTGGATCACCTCCCACTCTGTTATGGATAACCCCGAATCAGTAAGCCTCGTCACCCCTCCAATAAAAATCTGGAAAAAAACCAATATGACGCCAATCAGTAACCACACCTGCAAACTGCGATCGATTGATTGCCCTTTATTAATAGCTGTATCAGCTTCCGGAGAAATTTTCTGTAAAACATTTTCTTCCATTTCTTTACCTTTTCTTTCTGACTGGATAAACTAATAAATTTGGTGTTGAGGATATTAAAAATGTACCTATTAAAGGAATTTATCCCTCAAAAAGTTTACAGTTCTCTACACTAACATAATAATATTAGTCTTCTTTTTATTAAATTTAAATTACCCCTATCATCATCAGTCATGTTAATTTGGTGAAAACTTATTGTAAAAAAATTTTGAATTGTAGTTATACATATTAGCATGGTCCTTTTCCACACCTTTTTAACACCTAGTTCTACTAGTTACCAGTGTTTTATATTTTATCTCAACATTCGTTAATTTATTCTCTTCTGGATAAATTCCCTCCTATGGATAATCTAATAAGTCCGTTTTAATGTAGATATGTTAACCATATGTAAACATTTTTACTATTGTATTTGTAATTTATATATACGAATTTTTTAAATTATTAGTAAGTGTTGGTAAGCTAGCTATTTTTCCAACAGTTATACACAGGAATGACGTACTTACTAATATGAAATTTTATACAATAAAAAAACAATTACCAGAAATTTGGTATTTCGTAGTTATGAACAAATAAACAATTTGTACTTGTTAGTAATGATCATAATTGTGTAAAAATTCGACCTTTATTAATTCATTCATAACCAATAGGATGCATATCTTTTTGCACAAATTTATTCTTAAATCCACATGTTTTATACATTTGTACAAACAAAATAATCATGAGAGTAATCATTCAACGGGTCAAACATGCTTCGGTAACTGTGGAAAAAGAGATCGTCGGAAAGATTAACCATGGTATGCTGGTGCTTTTAGGGGTAGAGGCTGCCGATGGAGATGAAGATATCTTGTGGCTTTGCCGAAAACTCACCAATCTACGTATTTTCGATGATGAACAAGGAGTAATGAACAAATCTATTCAAGATGTTCAGGGGAGTTTCCTGGTTGTCAGTCAATTCACTCTTCATGCCAGCACCAAAAAAGGAAACAGGCCATCATATATCAAAGCTGCAAAACCCGACATTTCTATCCCAATGTATGAAACATTTGTTAAGCAACTTCAATTAACGTCTGGCTTGATAGTAGAAACCGGGGAATTTGGAGCTTATATGGATGTAAACCTATTGAATGACGGGCCTGTAACTATTTTCATGGATACTAAAAACAAAGAATAATGACCTTTAAGGAAGCTCAAAAAAGAGTAGATGACTGGATCAATGATATCGGAGTCAGATATTTTAATGAACTCACCAATACGGCAGTCCTTATGGAGGAAGTTGGCGAATTAGCCAGATTAATGTCCCGGATTTATGGGGAACAATCCTTCAAGCGAGAAGAAGATGAACAAAAAGCCCCAAGTCAGCTACCGGATGAAATGGCAGATGTCCTTTTTGTCCTCATCTGTCTGGCCAATCAAACCGGTGTAGATCTCGAAAAAGCTTTTTACAATAATCTGGAAAAAAAGACAAACCGCGATCGTGACCGACATCATTCAAATGATAAATTATTGGATTCCTGATCACTCTTCTTCATCTGACATCCCACTTACCATGGCATCAAAAGTTTCTGCATCAATCAGATGATTAGTTGATTTTAAAAAATTTTCGGAATCGGAGTGATTTAGGGTAGCTATCTTTTTGAAGGGTGAGTTTTCAACATGTTGAACAATTAAATGGTATCCAAAGTAAGCACCGATTAGCAGAACAATGACGGCAAAGACCATGAGCCACTCTAAATATTCCTGGATAATAAAAAAGTCATAGAGTCCATGGATGAAAACCGGAATAAATAGCCCCAGGAGTAAATATTTATTTCTATTTCGAGCGTCAAATTTTGCCAGCCCAACAAAATATCCCATATAAACAGCGAAAATGCCATGTGCGGGTACAGCCGTAAAAGCGCGAACAATAGTGGTATCAAAACCATAGCGGAGCGCATATAAAATATTCTCTAATGTAGCAAACCCCATCCCAATCATCATGGCATAGACAATCCCGTCTGCCGGCTCGTCAAAATCT
Organism: uncultured Saprospiraceae bacterium; assembly: GCA_964534315.1. GTDB lineage: Bacteria > Bacteroidota > Bacteroidia > Chitinophagales > Saprospiraceae > CAZHOV01. Next base: position 26,303 of record CAZHOV010000064.1, read on the forward strand.
CTTTTTGGATAAGCATATAGCATCAAACAAACATACTTAACCAACTCCTCACTTAAACCCACAATGAAAAAGGCAAATAAAATGAGATAACCGAAGTGATCTGGCCGGTCAAATCCATAACTGGCGCCGAGTTCCTCTAACTTTAAAGCTGGATAGGTAGTTAAAATACCCAATAAGAAACAAATCACCAGATGTTTCCGCGGCTCTCGGTCATATTTGTCGAGCCGATAAATTAAATAGGCTAAAAGTAAACCCGGAATCGTTGCGATTATGGGAAGAATAATGTTCATAATCGACAAAATGAAATAAAGTTCTTCATAATTTTAAGATACAAGCTTTTTTCTTCAAACATGATCATATGCCCTACATTTTTAATAAATTGTATATCAGCTGTCTTCATAAGGATGAGAATGAATTAATCCCATCCCAGCCAGGCGTTCTCCAAATTTTTCTCCAAAAGCCAAAGCTACATAGCCTCCCATAGAGTGCCCTATCATTATACATTTTTCAATTTGCTCAAAATCAATGATTTCCATAATTAATTCAGCCATTTTAGCAATCGAAACGGGAGATACCACGGTAGAGCCCCCGAAACCGGGAAGGTCAATGGTTAGTATAGCACATTCAGTTAGTTCATTCACCGCATCTTTCCATATAGAGTGATCTTCACAAAATCCATGTAATAAGACTACTTTCGGATTAGCGTCCTTTCTAAAATAGTAATAAGACAGTGTTGCGCCATCCTTACTCACGTATGTTTTTTGCATAGGTCGGATAGTTTTTGGTCATAAATAGGTATTAAGTTGTTCCAGTCATATCTTTTTAAATGACTTTTACAATCTGGGTCAATTTTAGGAATGGGAGTAGCTGCTAGGAGCGTTTTTAGTTGTTCAAGTAACTGATCATCATTTTCATAAAGGTACTTTTTGCGCAACTGTTTTGGAATGTGTTCTGGGTAGGCCAGTCTATTAGGGAGTAGGGGATAGGTATCACAAAATAGGGCCTCAACCACACTCGCTCCAAAGAAATCCTGTTTGTTCGTCACCGGGAAAAAGTCGGCCTGCCATAACAAACGAACATATTCCTCAAAAGAAGGAGCATATCCCGAATGAATGATCTCATCTTTTAGCAATTGCATACCCTTTTTGAAAATAGCGGGGATTTGTTGATAAGATTTGCCCAAAAGGATCAGATAAAAAGGGATGCCTGCTTTTTTTATTTTTAACAAAGTATCGAAAAAAGTGGCGGGATTTTTATCGTATTCCCACCGGTGATTCCAAAGAATTACGGGTCGATCATATTTTTGGGCGGATTTGTATACCGCTAGTTGTTCGAGTAAGTTACCCAGATACAAGACGGTTGATTTTTTTTCAATGGAAGCGATCATTTCCTTTAGCTGAAAATCTGGGAATTGATTTAGAAACCTTGGTAACGCTTCTAAAAAAGACTTTTTGTGGTAAAAGCTGTTAAAAAATAACTGATCTGCCGCTACTGCACTGGAGAAATTAATAAATCCATAGTGATTATCTCGCTTGAGTTTTAAATCCGGATCATTTTCGGACCAGGGATAGCTAAGTTGATTCTCGTGAAAATAGATTCCGGTTGGAACATTATTGGTTTTTGTTTTGGTCAGACCCAAAAAAACAGCTAAATCAAGCATGTCGGTTGCCAGTATTCCATCTGGTTGAAAAGAAGAGGCCATAAATGCATTCGCCAGAGAGACCGCTCCACCATGCATTCGCCACTTCCAGTGTCTGCCAGGTAAACTGAATATTTGTATGTTATGCTTGCTTTTTTGTTTCAGATTTTCGGCCCAGGACTTATGGCTACCCGTAAAGAAAGGCTCCAGTAAAGCGATATTCATATCATTTTGATGGGTTTGAATATTATTCTTGGAATAAACGGAATTTTTATTTCTTCGAACTTACTTATATTTGAAACATTTATTTCAGTATTTATCAACAGATAATGAGTGTAGAACGACAAACCAAGGGAGGAGATTCGCCTGGTCTCCGGACCTTCAGGAAGTTCATCAAAAATAAAACAGCAATTTTTGGTTTATCCTTTATCTCGATTACTATTTTTATTGCCTTGTTTGCCTACGTGCTGGCTCCTGACAATTCGCCAAATGCCAATGATCAAATTCCAGAAATCGCTTTGCAACATCCAGGTTTTTCGGTAACGCTATTAAAGGTAAGAAAGAATCGGATATTGAAAAATACGCCAATACCAATGGGGGTGCTAACAGGGTTTCCCAACCCTTATCAGCTGATCCCCATTGAAGGTTATCGGTTTGAGGGAGATTCTGTAAAAGTTAATTTATTCAAAAAAGAAGACCAGGCTGCTGAACAGATGTCTTATCATTTATTAGATGTGGTTTATCCAGTCGTTTACGACCAGCAGTCAGAGCAGTTAAAGCATTTAGATAAACACGAGCAACTGCCTACTGCAAAAGGTGAGCTCCTGATCCAACAAATTACGGAAAGTCATATTGTTGAGCGCACTTATTTTTTAGGGACAGATAAATTCGGGAGATCGGTTTGGAGCCGTTTATTGATAGGGGTGAGGGTGTCGCTCATTGTAGGTTTTATAGCTGTTTTGATCTCGCTAACGATAGGAGTAACGATAGGAGCGCTCGGAGGGTATTATGGAGGGAGGTTGGATCAATACGTAATGCTTTTGATCAATACGGTATGGTCGATTCCCACGTTGTTATTGGTTTTTGCTATTGTGCTGGCATTGGGTAGGAGCGTGGTTAATATTTTTATTGCAGTAGGCTTGACGATGTGGGTAGATATTGCCAGGATTGTAAGAGGGCAGGTAATGGATACCAAAAAGAACAGCTTTGTAGAAGCGGCCCAAAGTATGGGGTTTGACTCTTTCCGAATTATTTTTAAGCATTTACTACCCAATATAATCGGTTCGATCCTGGTTATTTCAGCAGCTAATTTTGCTACAGCCATATTGATTGAGGCTGGATTGAGTTATTTAGGATTTGGTATACAACCACCTACGCCTTCCTGGGGAAATATGCTAAATGAAAATTACGGATATGCAATTAGTGGGAAACCCTTTTTAGCATTCTATCCGGCTCTGGCCATCATGTTATTAGTACTGTCATTTAATTTGGTAGGTAATGGTCTGAGAGACGCATTTGATAATAAAGGTTAGATAATTTTAAATAAATAACTGATCTTTCGCAAGCGAAAGATTATGATTTTTGAATAATTTAGCAGTAG
>CAZHOV010000065.1:0-29078 GCA_964534315.1 uncultured Saprospiraceae bacterium
ATCTTTTTTTCAAAGTTCGCTTTTTTTCTCCATTTTTGCACAATCTGACGGTGCACCGCTGAACCGTTATCCTACTCCAACTCCAACACCAAACTCTCATAAGGCTTCAATCTCAACTCCCCCTCCAAGCTATGCTCCTGCAGCGTCATCACGTCGCGCCCCTTTTTGAAGGCATGCAAAATTTCTACAAACCGGTCTAATTGCAAGTTTTGATCTTTGTCATCTGTATTTAATACCACCATGATCGTCTCTTTCTTATCATACCGAAAGTAGACATAGACTCCGTCTTCGGGAACAAACTGCACCAACTTCCCGGTCTGTAAGGCAGCGTGCGCTTTGCGGTAATTGGCCAGACGTTTTACATATTTAAAGGCTTCCAACTCCTCCCCTTCCAAATTGGACATATTAAATTTGTTGATCGTGTCAGAAGGCCAGCCGCCAGGAAAATCCTGGCGCACCTTTCCGTCGGGATCAGTGAAGTTCTTCATCAGGATCTCCGTACCATAGTATAACATGGGAATACCGCGGGTGGTCAACAAAAACGTTATACCCGATTTGAACCGATCCAGATCCTCCTCTACTTCCGAAAAGAAGCGACTCAAATCGTGGTTATCCAAAAAAACCACATTTTTAAATGGATCCTTGTACATATAATCCTTAGCTAACGTGTAATAAACGCGAGCCGCTCCACTTGTCCACCCCTGCTCTTCAGTCAATGCTTCTTTGATGGCATAATAAAGCTGAAAATCTGTTACCGCCTCAATGGGTGAGGAGGTACTAGCCAGTTCCATCGCATTATCGGCAAAATAGGCCTGGATAGGTGTTCCATGTACCCAGGTTTCCGCATACATATGAAAATCCGGATATTCTTCTTTTATAGCTTTTACCCACTGTCCCATAAAGTCCTGATCCGGATAAGCATACGTATCGACGCGATAGCCATCCAGACCAGCATATTCCACCCACCAAATACTATTTTGGATTAAATAGGTGGCCAGTTTTTCGTTTTTTTGATTCAAATCGGGCATGTGATAATCAAACCAACCATCCGCCATCATCATTTTGTCATAGTAAGAAGCGTAGGGATCCATGAGAGTAGGGGCACGGTAGGTCGTCCGCTTAAATTCAGTAAACTGATGAATCCAGTCAAAGGCGGGCAGATCATTGATAAACCAATGATTGTCACCTACATGGTTATAGATGACATCCATAATCACTTTCATCTCTCTTTTCTGACATTCGTCTACCAGTTGCTTATACAAGGCATTGTCACCAAAACGCTTGTCAATATTATAGTGATCGGTGATTGCATAGCCGTGATACGATTCATACGGCTGGTCATTTTCCTGTACCGGATTGAGCCAAAGCGTCGTTATACCCAGTTCCTCCAAATAATCCAAATGGTCAATAATACTCTGAAGATCTCCCCCATGCCGGAAAAACATCTTCGATCGATCGATACCGGTCTGTGCCATATCGTCGAAGCTATCATTAGAAGGATCACCATTGGCAAAACGATCAGGCATTAGTAGGTAGATCAGGTCACTCGGATCAACAGGATTTATCCGTTCTGGATCAGTTTCTCTGGGTTGTAATTCATAGCGGAAGACCTTATTTTGCCCGTCCCGCACCAGGGTGATCAAAAATTCCCCCGGGCTGGCATCCTGAGTAATATTGAGGGTAATAAATAAATAGTTGGGGTTAGCTACCCGGCTCACTTCGATCACATTGATACCAGGATAATCGACAGTAGGATAAAAATAAGCCACGTCTTGATCGTGGATCAATAGTTCTAATTTTGGATTTTGCATGCCGGTCCACCAAAACGGAGGCTCTATCCTCGGTTTCTTAACCACCTGTGGAATAGGTTCCCTCACTCTATAAACCGATTTAGACGCCCCTTCTGGCAACCGCTGCTCTGCGGGAGGAACATTCTCTTCTTGAGCGGTCACCCAAAAAGAGCAGACCGCGAAAATTACTATTATAAATAATCTCATTAGATACTATTTTCAATTTTTCTTATTTCTTAATTTTCTACCCTCCTTTGATTCCGATTCTAACAGGATGCAACACTGATTTACTTGATTTAACAAATACCAGCAGATTTTTCATACTTCCTACTAATATCTACCTTTTTTCTGTAAAGCCCTGAAAATCAAAGCCCTTCGCATATTCCAATAGTGACGTAGTCATGAAAATTTAATTTCCTTTTCATTCAATTTTCATTTTGAGTAAGGCTTCTGCTGGAGAAGGACTTCATTCCTCACTTCACCCCACCACATCATCCTTATCATATACCCGCATCGTCAGCAGTGCTGCTAAGGCGAATGCACCGGCAGCCACCAGGGAGATGTAGATCGCCTGCCCGTCAAAGACTTTAGCCACCAGAAAACCCAAGATGGTAGCGGCCAGGATTTGCGGTATTACGATAAAAAAGTTAAATACCCCCATATAATACCCCATTTTATCAGACGGTATAGAACCCGTGAGAATGGCATATGGCATAGCCAGAATACTGGCCCAGGCTAATCCGATCCCTATAAAGGAAATCAACAAATACCAGGGGTTGGCGATAAAGAAGATACTGACAAAACTGATCGCTCCGACCAGCAGCGATATCGAGTGGGTCATCTTGCGGTTGGTCACTTTGGCCAGCCACATCAGGAAGAAAGCAAACAAAGAAGCCATCCCGTTATAGACGGCGAAACACACCCCTACCCAATCTGCTCCATCATTATATTCTTTTTGAACAAACTTTAATCGATGCGCCATTTTCAAGGGTTCGCCAATCATGGCACCATCAGCCCGAAAGAGCGTACCACTATTCTTCTGTAGAAAATCGAAGGTACTGAAAGTAATGATCTTTTCATTGCCTTCTACACCGTCACTGTACTGGTCCTGAAGGTTTTCCAATTCTTTCTTAGCTTTTTCGAAAGACTCCCCTTTGGAATCGATCTGATCAATAGATCCCAGGGCTTTTTCCACCAACTCCTCTTCTTTCACTAACTTTCCTTCAAGGAAATAATTCGCTAGGTTTACCGGGATAACCACCTCATCCACGCCTGCTACGAATTTATCTTCAATTTCAGAAAGGTCTTCTTTTATTTTGGCTAATTCCTTTTGATCTTCCCCTTCCATATTATTTACGACCTCTTTCAAATACTGTACTTCCTGAGCATTGACCTTCATGCCGTATTTATCACTCGTTACCCCTGCTGTGGTGTACAGCCACATGCAAAACAAAGCAAACCAGGAGAAAAACTGCACCCAAGCTAATTGTTTCATGGTGAGGGGCATGTCTTGCAGGTCGTTCATAATGGTCACAAAACCATTTTCGAAATTGCCGTTAGACTGTAGAATACCGGAGAACAAGAACATCGCTCCAACAAAGATCAACCCAAAGCCAAAAATAAAGATCTGTTTATCCACTTGCATTTGGGTGAGCCCGATCGTCAGGATGGCACCGAGTGCGAGGATGATCTTTCCTACGCGGATTTGACGCTTACCCTTCTTCTTTGCAGCTTCTGCTGTGAGGGCTTCCTTTTCATATTCATCATCTTTTTCGTCTTCTTCAAAGGCGGCGAGCTCTTCCGGAGGATACTCCTTGGAGCGAAAGACTGTCCATAAAACGGCAAGGAAAAAGACAATAGCCCCTACATAAAAAGACCACTTAACCGATGGGGGGATGATCCCTTTGGGAGCTTCATTGCTTATGCCAAACCAATTGGTGAACATGTAAGGTAAATAAGAGGCGATCACTGCACCGAGGCCAATGAAAAAACTCTGCATGGCAAAGCCCGTAGTGCGCTGTTCCGAAGGTAAATTATCGCCCACAAAGGCCCGAAAAGGCTCCATGGATACATTGATCGAGGCATCCATGATCCAGAGCATTCCGGCCGCGATCCACAAACTTGGAGAATTAGGCATGATAAACAGTGCGATAGAAGCAAAAATGGCCCCAAACAAAAAGTAGGGCCGCCTGCGTCCTAGTCGATTCCAGGTACGATCACTAAAATACCCGATGATAGGTTGTACGATCAGCCCCGTCACCGGAGCGGCAATCCATAAGATGGGAATATCTTCGACATCGGCGCCGAGGGTTTCAAAGATCCGGCTGACATTCGCATTTTGCAAGGCAAAGCCAAATTGAATTCCCAAGAAGCCAAAGCTCATGTTCCAAATCTCCCAAAACGACAGTCTAGGTTTTTTAGCCATAATTATGATTTAACGAAGTAGCGAAAAGTTAGCAGCGCTATATTTTTAATTATTCAATATTCATTATTAATCACTAATTGGAAATCACCAAATACTCCCAGGGTTTTAACTGAAGGGGCTTTCCGGCTTCATACGTATAATCTTCGTTGGTAAAAACCTCTTCAAACCCTTCTCCGATCGATGCTGACAGGGTAGTTTCCTGAGCTTCACCAGTCAGATTAAGAATGACGAAAACCTCGTCGCCGTCTTTGGCTCTTTTAAACGCATAAACTGATTCGGATTCATTGATTCGGATGGGTTCACCTCCGTGAGGCCCATTCCAAAGGGCTTTATTATTGTCTTTAAGCGTAAGTAGCGTTTTGTAAAAATCGGCATATTCGAAATCACCAAAGCCGATATTGTCTTTTTCAAAGAATGCTAATCGCTTCTTCAGCGGTTCTTCCTGACCGCTATAGATCAGCGGCATCCCGCTAAAGGTGGAGGCGAGTACGGCCATCGTTTGGTGCCCGTCGCCCATCCGTTCGAAGACCGTTCCATTCCAGGAGTTTTCGTCGTGATTGGAGGTAAAATGCATATGAAACCCTTTATTGAATTTTTTTCGGTCTTCTTCCAACCACGTATCAATATCATTGGCATTTTTCTCCCCTTTAGCAATGTCATTCATAAGGTGGTGAAACGACCAGCCGTAAGACATGTTGAAGTACTGCTCATTGCGGTGAGGCGGATGTTCTGCTTCAGCAAGCATAAACAGAGGCTTTTCATTTTGCCGTAAGGAGGCGGTAGCTTTTGCCCAAAAACTGTCAGGTACTTCATATGCTACATCACAGCGGTAGCCATCGACATCGTAGTCTTGCACCCAGAAATTGAGGGCATCGATCATGGCAGCGGTCATATCCTGATTACTGTAATCAAGGTCGGCCACATCGGTCCAGTCTGTTCCTTCCGGGTGAATGATGGCTCCATCTTTTTGGGTATACCATTCAGGATGTTCCGTTATCCAAGGATGGTCCCAGCCGGTGTGATTAGGCACCCAGTCGAGGATCACGTACATCCCCAGGTCATGGGCTTTATTGACCAGATTTTGAAAATCTTCAAACGTTCCAAATTCCGGATTGACGCCCTTGTAATCCATCACTGCATAATAGCTTCCCAACGTACCCTTACGTTTTTCTTTACTGATCTGGTGGATAGGCATCAGCCAGAGAATATCGACCTCCATCTCTTTCAGGCGGGGTAGATGTTCAGCAAAAGCGTTAAACGTCCCTTCTTCCGTATACTGCCGGATATTGACCTCATAGATGTTCGCACTGACCGCCCAACTCGGCAGGATACCAATGTAGCTGGCTGCTGGTTGCTGTTCCGTATCCGTCTTTTGAGCACCCTCTTGTTCAGTTGCTGACTGGCAGGCAGTAGAAAGGGTCAATAAAGTAAGTATCAAAATGTGAAAATTAAGTTGTATTTTTTTCATGACTTGTACTTTTGGTTAGCATTTTTTTTGTTGGTTTTTTTTGGTTTTATTGAGGGCTTCTTTGCGGTTTTGTTGGGAGCTTTTTTGAGTGGGCCGCGTTGGTCATGCCCCACCTATAGGTGTGGCACACGTATAGGTGTGCCACACCTAAGCGCTGACCAAATTAATTCGTCAAATAATCAAAACTCCTAGGAGGCAAGGTCACCGAAATCCCGGCATCCTCATTTTCTACTTTCCCCCCAAAATTGGCGTTCAGCTTTACTCTTTTATAACGTTCCGGCAACTCCAACTGAATGGTTCGCTCCTGATCGTCTTTATTAAATACAGCGATCGTAAGCTCATCGAAATACATGCGCGCCAGGGCAAAGGTTTTATCCGAAACTTCTAGCAACTCCGTATCTCCATAGGTTAGTGAAAGGCGGTTAGCGCGCAGGTCAGTAAGCTGCTCCGTTATTTTTTTGGTTTCAGCCTCATGTTTGTTCCACGCGTCAAATCGCATCATTCTGCGGTTATCCGGATCGCCGGCGCCGGACATCCCGATCTCATCCCCGTAAAAGATAACAGGAACACCGGGAATAGACATCAAAAACCCAGTTAGCATCTGCAGTCGTTCGTATCCAACCGTATCCTCCACCTGAATATCCCGTTCAAATCCGGCGGCCCGCGCATCTTCGTCAAAGCTCAAAGCACCACTTGCGTAAGAGATAAAACGAGGCTGATCGTGATTGCCGGTCATGTAGCCCATAGTAGAGTGATACCCATAGTAGTTAAAAGATTCTTCTAAACTAGTTTTAACGACTTCAAAAGAAGGCTCCGGCAAAGCAAAGGCATTGCGCACCTCGAAATACAGATTGAAGTCGAATTGGGAATCCAACATACCTGAATTGATGTAGCTATTGATCAAGTCTCTGCTGCCATAGGTTTCCCCGATTTGATACAAGGGCTTGTTATTCTTTACAATCATTTCTTCTTTTAGCTTTCGCGTGAGTGTCCGCCAAAATTCAAGGTTAATGTGCTTAGTTGCATCATGCCGGTAGCCGTCCAGATTGTATTCCAAGACCCACCACATGGCCGAATCACTTTGTAGATCAACAACTTCTGGATTCGAGAAATCTAAACTCGGTAAAAAGGTATCAAACCAGGTTGTCAATCGCTGTTCATCCCATATACGAATGTTCTTCTGACCGTTAGGTAAATCTAATTGGGTTGCCCATTCGGGGTGCTCCTGATAGATAGAATGCTCCTGGTGAACATGATTGCAAACATAATCCAGCAAAATATTGATATCACTATCGTGAGCGACAGTAACCATTTCTTTCAGCTCTTCGGAAGTCCCAAACCGGTGATCCACCTTAGAGGATACCACTGGCCAATATCCGTGATAGCCAGAATACCAACGCTGGGGCTCAGGAAATTCCTGGTAGGCTTTTAAGGGGTTTTGAGTAATCGGTGAAAGCCATATCGCATTGATATTGAGTGATTTTAAGTAGCCGTCTTTGATCTTTTGAGTAATCCCGGCAATATCTCCTCCCTGGAAGTTCGTTTTCTCGGTCAGGCGATCATCCTCTACCGGCTCATCATTTTCTTTATTCCCATTATTGAAGCGGTCAACCAAGGTAAAGTACATAATCTGCGCCTCCTTGTCAAAGCGGTTCAACTGGGCTGCGTCTTCGACTACCTTGCCTTCTTGGAGCGGTATCAAAAGGTCGTTAGACTCCCCCTCCTCGTTAAAAGCCCAAACCCGGACAAATGATCGTTTTTGATCAGCAGCAGCTTCAGGGATGGTTAACCTTATTTCCTTACTCTCTGGCGTCATTTGGGCATCCATCAGTGCATTTTCCCAAAAAGCTAACACGCCTGAAGGGGTGTTATTAAAACCTATGGTAATAGTATTTCCTTTAGCTTCTTTAGTAAACAAGGTCGGTATTTTTTCGGGATCTGGTTTAGGAATTTCCAACAAATTGTTAAACCCACCAATGCCGTTTGATACCAGTTTGGCATTAGAAGGATCTTTCATTTCTTTTCCATCCACCACATATAGGTATTGGTAGTTGCCCGGATTGAGTTCAAAGGTAAATGTCCAGTTTGCACCCTTTTTTTCAAAATTAGCTGTATTAGGATTCCAGGCATTCATTTCTCCTTTGACCTGTACGGTCTCGTATTGCTTATCCGGCAAGGTCATGGTCACAGAAGTCTTCCCGTAAGCTTTCAGGAGGATGGAATAGATATTTCCATCTTTGGTTTGAAAAGAAAGGGTTGAAAGGGGAGGGACGTTGCCGATGACACTTAAAATAAGTTTTTGCTTATCAGGAGAAATCGAAGCGACGATTTCTTTGGGTGAAAAAATGGTATCAATCTCTTCGGGTTCCATGAAATAGTCTTCCATAATAACCCTGGTCGTTGTTTTGTTCAGTTGGATAGGCGTAGCTAGCCCAACAAGTTGAGTGGTTTTGGTTGGAGCCGTTTCGGTTGGACTCGAAGGTGCTGTTTCTGTGCGGCAAGAGAATAAAAACAACAGGATTGAAAGGTAAAACAATCCATTCAACAAAGACTTGTACATATATTGAAGTTTTGATTACTTGAATTGCAACACAATATAATAAGGATTTGGGATTTTCAGGTGCAGTACACTCGCAATCGTGCCCCACCTATAGGTGTGGCACACATATAGGTGTGCCACACCTACGCAAACATCAACTAACCGCCTCACTACCAGCACCTACCGCAACCTCTTTCGCCCCAACTCGCAGAGAAATCGCCTGATCCGAATGATTGACGATCCGGGTCTTCTCTTTTCCTACATGGATCTCTAATACCGCTCCCCTAAACCGAACCTTAAACGCAAATTTTTCCCACTGCTTCGGTAAAAAGGGATTCAAATGAATCTGCCCATTCTTGACCCGCATCCCGGCAAACCCCTTAATAATGGACATCCAGGTACCGGCCATACTGGTAATGTGTAAGCCATCTTCTGTGTCATTGTTGTAATCGTCCAAATCTAATCGAGCAGTTCTCAAATACATCTCGTAGGCTTTTTCTTCATACCCCAATACGGTTGCCAAGATCACATGAACACACGGAGATAAAGACGATTCATGAACCGTCATCGGCTCATAAAAGTCGAAGTTGCGCTTGATGGAGTCTTTGTCAAAATGATCTTCAAAGAAATAAATCCCCTGCAAGACATCCGCCTGCTTAATAAAACAAGACCGCAATATACGGTCCCACGACCAATTCTGATTCAATGGTAAATGCTTGGGATCTAATTCAGCTACCGGAATCAATTCCTTATCCAAAAATCCATCCTGCTGCAAAAATACTCCTCGCTTCTCGTCCTTCGGATAATACATCTTATCAATAATCTCCTTCCACTTGTTCTTTTCTGTATGCTCATAAAATTTAATGCGCTCACACAACTGCTCAAATCTATCCGAAGCCTGCTCTTTGACATAGTCAATACTTTCTATCGTATATTGCAGACACCAGGAGGCAATATAATTGGTATACCAGTTGTTGTTGACATTATTCTCATACTCGTTGGGCCCCGTAACGCCATGCATCACATACTGCTGCTTATGCTCTGAAAAATGCACCCGCTGCGCCCAAAAACGACTGATCCCGATCAATACCTCTAAGCCGTAATCAATCAGATATCCCTGCTCTCCGGCATAATTGATATAATCGTATATGGCATAAGCAATCGCGCCATTCCGGTGAATTTCTTCAAAGGTAATCTCCCACTCATTATGGCACTCTTCTCCATTCATCGTCACCATCGGATAAAGGGCTGCTCCATCTGAAAAACCCAATTTTTCGGCATTTTCAATAGCCTTCTGTAAATGACGATAGCGATAAACCAACAAGTTTCGCCCGACGTGCTCATCGGCTGTAGCTAAGTAAAAAGGCAGGCAATAAGCTTCCGTATCCCAATACGTGCTTCCGCCATATTTCTCTCCGGTGAATCCTTTCGGACCAATATTTAACCGGTCGTCTTCTCCGGTATACGTTTGATTAAGGTGAAATATATTGAACCGAATGCCCTGCTGAGCAGCCACATCTCCTTCAACCAGAATATCGCTTTCTTCCCACTTATGCTTCCAGGCTTCAGCCTGCTCTGCTTTCATCTGCTCAAACCCCTTCTCCAACGCATAGGCTACCTGCTTTTTACAACGATCCATCAATTCTTCCTTGGGATGATTGAAGGAAGAAATATTGGCCGCATATTTATAAATGACGGTTGCCTGCTCTTCCTGCACATCAATCGCACTTTCACAGGCGACATATTTTTCTTTTTCGTGTTGGAAAACAGGAAATTCCAAACGTTCACCTCCTTGCTGTATATCGAATGTCATCCCGGTACAAACCTGAAAAGCTGTCTTTTTAGTTTCAGCAATGACATAACCCTCTCGTTGCTCCACCTCTTTGGCGATCTCCACCCAAAATTTCTCGTCATAGTTGGAATCCTTGTTCATCACATCGGCATCGACATAAGGCGTAACCGTCATCTTACCGTTAAAATTCAGCGGGGTGATGCTGTAGCGAATGGCTCCGATCTCTGTATCTACTATACTACAAAAACGAATCGACTCAACCTTCACCTCCTTGCCGCTTTTCAGACGGGCATGGAAGGTTCTTTTTAGATAACCCTCTTTCATATTGAGTATCCGCTCAAACTCCTTGACCTCACAGTTATTCAAATCCAATACCTCGCCTTCGATAGATATGCCGATACCAATCCAATTGGCGGCATTGAGCACCTTTGCAAAATATTCAGGATACCCGTTTTTCCACCATCCTACCCGTGTCTTATCAGGGTAGTAAACCCCGGCGACGTAGCTTCCCTGAAGGGTCGGCCCCGAATAGGCTTCTTCAAAATTGGCCCGTTGACCTATTTGCCCGTTGCCGATGCTGAACAGACTTTCCGAAATTTCATTGTATTCTTTACGAAATCCCCGTTCAATGATATTCCAGGGATCATGAATGATATAATTCTTCACAGGCTTGTATTTTTATGATAGTAGAATTTAAGATCTTTCAGGTAATTGATCAAGCAGATCAGGGGTCACATCCTTGAACCCAGGAATAACCAGATCGGCATGCCCCAGGTTTGCCGGTTCGCCAACGCCGATAGCATACATTCCTCCATTCAAAGCTGCCTGCACGCCTTTAGGAGCATCTTCAAAAACTACACAATGAGCAGGCGCTATACCTAATGCATTGGCTCCATTTAGAAAGACTTCGGGGTCTGGCTTGCTTTTGGTGAATTTTGTACCATCAATAATCACTTCGAAGTAGTGGGTTAGCTTGATCTTTTCTAAAATTCGCGGAGCATTCTTACTAGCAGAACCTAACGCAATATGAATACCTTGGGCCTGAATCCCGTTAATAAAATCCAACACCCCGGGTAGGATCTCCTCGCTGGTCATATCGTCTATCAACTCCTGATACCAACTATTTTTCTTAGCAGCAAGCTCCTGCTTTTCTTCATCGCTTTTCTCCACTCCGCCAATGTTTAATATGATGTCAAGCGATTGCATACGGCTCACCCCTTTCAGCTGTTCGTTTTCGGCTTCCGAAAAATCAAACCCCATGCTATTGGCCAGCCTCCTCCAGGCTTGATAATGATATTTGGCAGTATCTACAATGACTCCGTCGAGGTCAAAAATGCAGGCTTTTATTTTTCCCATGATGTGTGTTGGTTTTTGTCAATACATCAAATTTAAAAAAAATTCCAGCTATGATTAGCAGAGATAAACATATTTTAGCACCTTGGAACAGTAAGCTTCTCCGTTTTACAAATTAAATGCCCTGATTTTTGCAAAAATCAGGGCATTTAATTTGTAAAAATTCAAAAGATGTAGCTTTTCGCCTATTGCCTTCGGGCAGCCAATTCTTGTTTTCGCATGGGCATGGCATCGATCACTTCAAATAAACGCTCGGCTTCCAACTTTGATTCGGCTCTCATTTTTTCAGCCCCGTCCTTCCCAATTAAAACCACCGTAAACTGCTCAGGATCTATTTGGTAATACTTACGCAATTTTCGCGCCTGATCCTTAGAGCCATATTTACCTTGCGGGAAAAATAAAAAATCTTTGAAAATATCGAATTCAACCAGGTCACGATCCATGATACCCGGCAGATGCTTATCAAAATGAGCTACTTGTTGATTGTATTGAGGACTTTTTACGTCAGGCGAAAAGACTAATAAAACTCTTTTTTTCCATAGGTAAGGCTTTAAGCAGCTTGCATTTTGAGCATTGAGGCTTAAAACAGATAAGCAAAATATAACGGTACCCAGACAGAATAACGTCTTAAAGGCACCTGGTGTGTGGGTTCCTCTCATGGTGTCGGTCTTTGACTTTGGATTGGAGATATTTGGTGTTCTGCCTGTAAAGATAAAAAAGAATTCCGCGGAATAAGAAATTTTTAATTCAAAATTTCCTCTTTTCGAAGATCATTGGTCAACGCTCTGATAATACCTTTCTTTCTGGGGTCGTATAACCAATTATTGTCGAAAGCCTCCAGAATCTTTGTATTCGGATCTTTCGAAAGGGTAAGGCTGTGGAAAAGCGTTCCCTGATTTTGCTGGAAATACCGCACATCTCTCAGGACGTCCTCATCAATACGATACATAATGAAATCAGAAATCACCAGTACATCGGCATCCTTATATTTGTTGGTTTTTAGCTGGCGGACAGCTTCATAAAGAGGAAGAGAAATATCTGTCCCGCCATAAAAGGACATTCGTAAAAACTTGGCGATTTGGTCGATAGATTCTGCAATATTGTAAAGATCCAAGGTCTTAACGCCCATGGAAAAGTTGATGAGGTAGGCAGGCCGGTTTTCTTTGGCCGCCATTTTTAGAATACCCAGACAAAGTACCTTAGCGATTTGCTCCGGGCGGCCATGCATAGATTCACTGGTGTCGACACAGATTATAAAAGGCCCTTTTTCTTTTTGCTTGACCTTCCGGTTGATTTCCATCTGGTGATCCTTGTCTTTTACCAACTTTTTATCTTCATACCTAAAGGTGAGTAAGTTTTTATCTGCATATTTCTTCAAAAAAAGAGACTCCGTATCTTCATCCCCCATCAAAAAAACCTCAGAGCTAAGCAAGTTATTCAGATCATCGCTTTCATGCACACCCACAATCTGCGACTTGGCTTCTTCATCTACTACCCACTGTTGCCGGATGATGGTCTTTTCGAAAGCTTCTTCCTCCATTTCAATCTCCGCCTCCCGCATTTTCCCCAACAGATCTGCTAATTCTTTGATGGACTTTTCGTCTTCCAACAGATCACTGTATTCTTTTAAAATATCAAAAGAGGTATTCTCCCAGAGGTCTCTCGACATATCCCAATACCTGCCTAAATATTCCGTAAAGGGAGATAGCAGATTGGTAAGTTTTAAAAATTCTTCCACCTTGGTTTCTACCGTTGATAAGAATTCTTCTTTTTCTTCCTCCAGCTTTTGCAGCTGAACTTCTAAAATCTTAGCATGTAATAAGGCATCCCATTGCGCTAAAATATCATTGATCAGTAAGTCGAGTCTTTTACGATCGGCAGAAGAGGGATCCTCAATATCATCGGAAGCGAGGAGTTGTTTGAATCGATCTCTATAGAAATCACTGTTTAGCTGATCTTTGGAATAGGTTTGTTTTAAAAAATTGACTAAAAAAGGCCAACGTTCTTTGAAAACGTGAAAAGGCGTTACCGCCCATCCCTCCAACCGGTTGAGTTCGCTTTCATAAGGGTTGTGAGCCCGCGTTTTTTGCCAGGTTTTCTTCAGCCAGTACAGGGTATCCAAAATAATCTGCTTACTGATAACCTCATTTTTACGGCATAAGGGTAATAATTCATTGATCGCAAATAACTGATCAAGGGCTTTTTTAAAATAAATAAAATATTGATCATTCAGCGCCTCATTAAATTCTACATCCGGGTTGAGCTTATTCTTCAGGAATTGCATCAGATACTTTCTGCTTTTCCGATCCAAAACATTGCTGAATTCGATAAAGCGTTCATATTCTTGCTCAATGATCTTATCTATATCCTGCTGCATTATTCTATATTCTGATAGGCATACCGAATTTTTTCTAACCGTAGATTCAACTGCTCTAACGCGGAGGTTACTTCTTTCAGATTTGCCTTGACAATAGTGCTGAGCTCCGGATCAACGAATAGATTTTGCTCTAGGTTTTTAATTTCCGGGGGCGGGTTATCCTGGATATGGTCCAATTGCTTTTCAATAAAATGCTGTACCCGCTTAAACCGGTCTTCCCAATGCTGCTCTACCAAAGGATGAGGCTTTTTGTAGACGATCTCCGAAGTTTCAATTTTTTTGGTTTGTAAAGGGATGGAATATTTTATAGAATTGTGAAAAACCTCAATAGAATGTTCGACCGGACTTTTCTGCGCTTTCAACCGGTTGCGCAGTACTTTCTCGTCATCATAAAAGTTAATCACCTCCGGCTCGTCAAGACTTAGCTGGCGAAACTGCTTGGTGGCAATAAGGGCTCCCTCAAATTTATTGTCTGTCTTCTGAAGCGCATAGTATTCATCAAAAAGTACAACCGGATGGTTTTCCGTTTGCGTATAAGTGATCTTAGTTTCCTTTTCCACCTCTTCTTCAAATTCGGTAACCTCTCGCTTCAGCATATTCAAATTAACTGCCATACTGTATCCGTGCTTTCGGATCGCCTCGCTTACCATTTCTTTTATGGTATCCAATTGATCGGGCTTACTCCAGAGGCAATGGATCATCAGAAAGCAATCCATCAAATCTGCTTTTTGACGACCATTCAGAAAGGCTGAGGTTCGTAGCAAGCGGATGATCTTTTTCCACCTCCGGTCGAATACCTGAATTTCCCGCCCAGAATGATTGGGATTGGCATTATACTGATCCAGCTTTATCTTGACTACCTGAATCGTATTGATCACCTCCGGCGGCACTTCGATCTCGTCGATCGCTTCAGACCAATGACTGAGCTCTTGTTCAGATAGCTTTTGCTCATTAGTCAGGTTATCCTCATAGACATCCTGCGTGTCTACGATCATATCCAGAAAGTTTTTGAACTTCCGGATATTGCCGATTTCCAGGCGGATCAGAAAACGGTCCCAGATCGGAGCCAGATTTTTATTAGCCGGTGGCAATTCATTAGAAGCAGTGATGATGCCCCTGATATTGACTTTCATATCAACATTTCCGTTGCGATAGATCTTTTCATTCAATATCGTCAACAACGCATTTTGGATAGCAGGGCCCGCTTTCCATATTTCATCTAGAAAGACAATATTTGCGCTGGGCAGGTAGTTCTCCGTTTGTCGCTCATACTTATCTTCTTCCTTCAATTTCTTGATAGAGATGGGGCCAAAGATCTCATCGGGGGTACTGAATTTACTCATCAGGTACTCAAAAGAAGTACCATCACTAAAGGCATATTTCAACCTTCGTGCGATCAGGCTTTTCCCCACGCCGGGGGGGCCCAGAAAAAAGATACTTTCACCGGCGATTGAAGAAAGCAGCGCCAATTTAGTAGCTTCTTCCCGCTCATAGAGGGCTTTACAGAGCGCATCGATCAGTCGCTCAAATTTCACTCTGACTGCTTGTATAGCAGAAACTTCCATAAGATTCAATTGATTTTTAAAAAAGTAGGCTACCTGCTACCACAATTCATCAGCTTCAGGACCTCGAATACCATCCTCTTCGATATAATGCTTACGCACTAATTCATCGACTGTAGCTTTTCGGATATTTAAGATAACCCCTTTGAAGTGCAGGTTTCTACCCGCCATCGCGTGGTTGAAATCTACTTTTACTTTTTCATCGGAAAAATCGATAATTTTCCCGTGGTGAGTTTCTCCCTCATCATCGGTCAGGGCCACAAAATTTCCTTTCACAACCAGATTATCCGGAACACTGCCATTAACCTTGAAAGAACGCATAGGCACATCGATAATATTACCGGGGTGAACGGGTCCGTATGCTTCCTTTTGAGCTATAACAAATTCGAATGTATCAGATTCTTTAAGGCCCCTTAAGTTTTCCTCAAAAGCAGGCAAGAGTTTACCGCTTCCAAAAAGAAATTTAAACGGATAATTGGCATCCATCCGCTCCAACAGTTCCCCTCCGTTGTCGCTATCTCTTAATTCGTAGGAAATGGTAACTATTTGGTGATCATCTACTATATTCATTTATCTTCGTTTTGAATTATAAACTCAATAGGTTCGATAATGTTGAAAATAATCGCTGATTCGGTTAAAATCACCGTCCTGCTTGCCATTACTTTTATTTCTGTGAGCCAACCTGTTAAGGCGCAATTTACCTTCAATGATATGGCTTTTTTTCTGGGTTACGCTCTGGATGCCGGAACGGCAGGGGGAGAGACCCGTTATCGCCCCTATCTTTTTTCCGTAAGAACCGAGTGGGATGTCAATTTTATCAAGTTTAAGAAACACAAGGCTGGTCAATTTTATATTTTGAACGAAACACAGGTCAATGTAGCTTTTATTTTGGGAGCTGACGGTTTACCGATTCGCAGGGTAGGTTGGGATTATGAATTTGGTACGCATCCGGGTATCGGCTATAAATATTCCATTACGGATCAATCCGCTTTAAAGCTGGATATTATTATTGGTCCGCACTACATTTCCGCCGATGCACAACGGCAAAATTCCGGATTCATTTTCTCGGATAATTTCTCTCTAGGTTGGGAGCACCTCATTGACGACCATACCCATATTGAATTCATCTACCGGTGGCGGCACATCTCTAATGCCGGTTTGCAAGAGCCCAATGGAGGGATCAACAACAATTTGTTGATGATCTCTCTGGGTATCCGGCTTTAAAAAAAGACTCCCTGGCTGAGTGTTGGTTCAGCAGGGAGCAAATAATCCAAAAAAACAGCAGGAACAAAGATCTTTGACAATTATATTGTGTACCGTTTACGCCCCTCAGCCACTTACTATTCACTATAATGACTTATAGTCTTAGGGGTAACCACAGAGGCACAGAAAACTACAGTTAGTTATTATTTTTTGTCCACATGTTTATGGGGCAATACAACTAACTACTCATTCTTCATTGCACATTGCCCATTGACAATCACTCAATCCCCGTCAATCGCTTTTTGACTTCCAGCAGCTTGCGGACTTCGGATACTTCAAGAACGAAAGGATCAAACTCATCGCGATTGTCGGAGATCATTTTGAGGTGTGTGAGGGTGCCATATTCATCGTATATTTTTTGAAGCCGTTTTACCCAAACTGATTGGTTGGTGACAATGGCATAGACCTCATTATTTTGCATTTCGTTGAAAGAATCCAGGGGGTGGCAAATGACCATATCTCCGGTTTTAATAGTGGGGGCCATACTATCACCATTAATTTTAAAGGCCACCATTTCGCCTTGGACACCCGGTAACCGAAACCATTCACTTTGTTCGAGGAGGTCAACGCCGATTGTATTCGAAGCAAAAGCTTCGATACTCGTAAATAGTATGTTGGGTGAAAAATCAATTCCTAAAGCCATAGCTAGTCGTTCTTCTGGGTCAGGAAGTTTTTGGCGTTGAAAAGGTTCCCCTATTCCTTGAAACAGGTAGGGTTCGCTGACGCCAAATTCCTGGCATAAATTTTTAGCCTGTTCGTAAGTAATGCGCCGTTTATCTTGCAAGAAAAGGTCAATAATATGGCTTTTGGTGCCAATTTTTCTTGCAAAGGCTGATTTACTTTTTGCTCTGTCGTTTTTAATGATTTCACCTCTTTCTACCAAAAGTTGATATACTTTTATAAACCTCCGGTTAAGTTCTTCACGATTGGCTTTGAACATGGGTAAAAAGGGTTCTTTTGAAAAAATGAGTATGCGTACAGATAGCTAAAAGACCAAATTAAAAATTCTTTCTGCTAATGCTAATGCAGGGTATTGACTTATTAATTATACATTGCTGATCTTCCTTACTACCCGGTATAATCTGGTGTATTCATTAACTTCCTCTTCGAACGGATCAAATTCGAGGTGGTTGGCAGAAATGAGTTTTAATTTATGTACCCGCCCACGGTTGTCATACATTCGTTGAACATGCTTCACCCAGACAGAACCGTTATTTTTTATGGCATAAATCTCATTATCTTTAATTTCATGCACTCCACTGATTTGGCGGCAAATGATAACATCCCCATCCTGAATAACCGGCTCCATACTATCCCCTTCAATCGGGAAGGCTACCAGGCCATCTCCTTCCAAACCCGGCAACTCAAAGAAATGCGTATCTTCAGCAGCCTGATCCGCTGCATCTACTCCCGAACCGGCAAGCGCCTGAACAGAAGTAAACATGATATTACCAGCCGATTGATCCGACATGACCGATGAAATAGCATCAGGAACTTCCAAGCCGAAAGGCGTGCCAATACCGTCTAACATGTAAGATTCGTTGATACCATACTCGTGACACAGCGCCCTAGCATGCCGATAGTCGATCACTCGCTTATCTTCCGTATTCAAAAAAGCACGAATTATATGGCCATATGCCCGATTGCCAAGTATCTTTTCTGCAAAATCACCCATTCCCCTGCCGTTCCGATCATTCAACACAATATCTCCTCTCTCTTCTAATAACTTGAAAACCTTTATAAAACGGGCGTTTAGTTCCATTCGATCTTCTCGAATCATAATAAAATGTTTTAAGTATTTATCAATTTCGACACAAATTAAAACATTTTATTTTTTAAAACAAATATTTTTCTACTTATTTTTTAATTTCCATTCTTTTTTCAACAAACTGTATAATAACAGATCTTTTCGTACACCGTTTCTGTAAAGCGCACTCCTTAGTATTCCCTCTTTTTTAAAGCCCAACTTTGATGCCGTACGAATACTTCCCTTGTTTTGCTCCGCTATTTTTAATTCTAACCGGTACAATTCCAAATCCTCAAAGGCTTTCCCTACAAGCCACTGACAAGCACTGGTGATCAACCCTTTACCCTGCAAATCTGATCGCAACCAATAGCCCAATTCCGCCGTCTGATTTTTTTTATCGATCCGGACTAAGCCCACCGAACCAGCCAGCCGCTCCTCATACCTTAAGAATAATAAATATTGCTGCCCCCCTCTTGTAAAGACCTGAGCGTGCCTCAGGAAAAGCGCAGCGTCTTCCACATCCCGCACTTTCTCCGGCCAATCAAACCACTCCCCCAACCCTTCCCGCTCAGCCTCCACTAGCTCAAAAAACGCCCTTGCTCCAACAGTTTCTCCTAACTCCAATGAAAGGGATTTAGCAATTTGTATAGGGTATAAAGATGTTGACATAATGAAATGATTGAGTTTTATAGCTGAATATCAATTTTGACTTTCTAGTTGCGGTAAAAGATTTTACCTTTATGTAAAATAGTCTTATATTTAAGGTTTTATTTTAACAAAGACGAATAATTTATAGAATGGGGGTAATTATATCTCTTCTTAACCATAAAGGCGGCGTCGGTAAAACAACCAGCGCCATTAATATCGGTGCTGGATTAGTGGAACTTGGAAAAAAAGTGTTACTCATCGACCTCGATCCTCAGGCCAACCTGACCGTCGCCCTGGGCATACCCAGGCAAAAAATATCAATCTACGAATCCATCCGTGGTCAAGCGGAACTCGTACCGGTTACTGCAAAGGAAAATATGGACGTGGTCACCTCCACACTCGATCTATCCGGAGCCGAACTAGAACTCCTAAATGAAGCGGGACGGGAGTTCATCCTCCGCGAACTGTTCGAACCTGTCATGGAAGAATACGACTACATCATCATCGATTGCCCACCATCCCTCGGCCTGCTAACCCTAAACGCCCTGACCAGCAGCCATTTTGTGCTGATCCCCCTCCAAACCGAATTCCTGGCCCTGCAAGGATTAGCTAAAATCAAACAAGTCATCGATAAAGTCAAATTCAGACTCAATAAAAAACTGGAAATCGGAGGCGTCATCGCTACCATGTACGACTCCAGGAAGGTCCTCAACCGAGACGTAGTCGAAACAATCAAAAAATATTTCGGCAAAAAAGTATTCGAAACCCTGATCAGAGACAATGTCTCTTTAGCAGAAGCACCCGCTCAACAAAAAGATATATTCGAATACCACCCCAATAGCAACGGTGCTATCGATTACCTCAACCTATGTAAGGAAATCCTCACCCGTACAGCGGAAAAGGAAAGCCTGGCGTTGGGCAATGAGTGATGTGCAATGTGGAATGTGGAATGGGCAATTAAGAATGAATAATGAATAATTAAGAATGAAGGCTATTACCAGCTAGGGCTTAGCCAAAATTGAAAGCTACCTGGCAAAAATACAATTATCAACCCACCATTTTAATGGTGGGGTAAACCAAATGAAATGCTCGTGACTACGTCACTACTGGAATACGCGAAGTCCAATGATTTCCAAAGCTTTACAAAAAAGGTAGATATTAGAAATGAAGGCTATTACCAGCTAGGGCTTAGCCAAAATTGAAAACTACCTGGCAAAAATACAATTATCAACCCACTATTTTAATGGTGGGGTAAACCAAATGAAATGCTCGTGACTACGTCACTACTGAAATACGCGAAGTCCGATGATTTCCAAAGCTTTACAGAAAAGATAGATATTAGAATGAAGAGTGAGGAATGTGGAATTAAGAATTAGTAATTGGTAGTTAAGGGATGAGCATAATTTGGAAAATCAACTAAAAGGCTGAAAGCCTTTAATATGTATAGCCCCGCATTTCATTACAGCTTTTACCAGTGCAAAAGCTGTAATGAAATGCGGGGTTAGTGAATGCATTCATTTTCAGAACCCTGAAGGGGTTCAATAAATAATCGGTCCAAAGCATTTGATTTCCTTAGATTATTTATGCTCGCCCCTCAGTTAATAATTAGTAGCTGCTATATAAGTAGTTGGTTTTCAATAAAATGAAGCGCACGTTAATAGTTGTAAAAAAATGACTATCATTTTTATGGTGCTTCGCACTTTCATTCAAATAAATTGCTCTACCGTAGCCTAAAAGTTTGGCTATCAGTAAACGAATGAAACGAAAATAGGTAACCTGTCGTTAAAACGATAGGAATTAACCTTCGGGAAAAAATATAAACTATAAAATGTGAGTAAAAAGCGATTTGCAGAAGGATTTAACGACCTCTTTGGGGAAATGCTCGAAGAGGACGCCCAAAAAAAAGAAACCAAATCAAAAGAGAAAAAGAAAAAACGCTCTTCTTCGAGAAAGGCGAAGCGTGCTCCTTCTAAAAATTTTACGCAACGTTTTGACGCTCTATTCGAACAAACGCTATTTGATAAAGTCTATGAAAAAGTAGAAGAAGTAAAAGACGAAACAGAAGAAGAAGCAAGCAGCGCTTCTGATTCTCCGCCTCCAAAAGGAATTGATCTGCTTATCAGAAAGACCCTTCAAAATTCTCAGGTAGAAGTCGAAAACCCTGTCGACCAAAAACGGGTGACCTTCACCTTTGATAAAGCACTCCTCGAAAAACTAAAATCCATCGCTAAAATGGAAAAAAAATACCTCAAAGACCTCATCCGAAAAGCAGTAGCTGAATTTATTGAGGAGTATGAAGATCAACCCACCAAAAGCCAAGACTGACCCCGCCTTGCATGCAACTTCTAGATCTTTTTAGACGATATTATAACCACACGATTCACCCCGAGTTACTTCGACTCGAAAGTAAACGAAAGCGCTTACTGCTACTCCTTTTTCTTTCTACCTTCTTGATCGCCGCAGTCATTGTGCTGGAATTTATCCTCGACATCCTCGTTCTGACCCTTTTCATGCTCGTTCCCATCGGCTTTTACATCACCTACCTGATCTACCGAATACAACGATTCAAGGTCACCTTCAAACCCAAGATCGTCAACCTGATCAATGACTTTCTGGACGATGCTCCCAATATTCAGAATCTGGATTACGACCCCAAAGGCATTATCCCTAAGGAACGATTCATTGCCAGCCAGATCTTTGCCACAGATGCCCCCTATTATTTTGGCGAAGACCTCTTTACCGGGAAAATAGGCGAACTGCAATTCGAAATGTGCGAACTCCATGTACGCGAATATTCGAGAGTACGGGCACGCCTCAACTATGTCTTCAGAGGCGTCTTCCTCCACTCCACCTTTAAGGAACCGTTAAAAGGAGCCATTTTAATCCTTCCAAGCGAATTTCGGCAATATTTATCGCGCACCATTCGTCTTTTTACCGGGCAGGGAGGAAGAAAAGTGGAATTTATGCACAACGAAAGCTTCGAAGATATGTTTATGACCTATGCAACGCCCAATGCAAAAATAAAAGACCTGCTTTCAGAACAAATGCAACACCTACTGGTCAATTACCGTCTTAAAACCAATAAAGAAATTTACCTCTCGTTTATAGGCAGTGAAATCTACATCGCCGTTACCGAACCAAAAAATTTACTGGAACCTTTTATCTTTAGTTCAAATGTAAATTTTGAAACAATCAGAGAATTTTTTGAAGATATCCACCTACTCATCGATTTCGTCGAAAAATTTGATCAAACCCATTAAGGGTTGCTTAATTGGTGAACCGTTGAACAATTGAACTGTTTTCTTAACCATTATTTATGATTTATCCAAAAAAAAATTACCAATCAATTAAACGCTTAAACAATTCAACACATAAATAACAAGCATATGAAAAAGATACTCTTTTTACTTTCCGTCTTGTTCCTCGGTGTTTTCGGATTAAATGCCCAGGTTGAACAAGCTGACCAAACCACCAAAACAGCTACTGAGAGTAGCGAAAATGCCCTGCTCTGGGAAATTTCCGGTAAAGACCTGAAAGCGCCCTCTTACCTATTCGGAACGATCCATATGATCGATAAAGAAAATTTCTTCTGGCCGGAAGGAACCATGGAAGCCCTGGACGCATCCGACCGCGTTACTTTTGAGATCAACATGGAAGAAATAGACATGCTAAATATCGGCACCATGATGGAAATGCTCCAGGGAGCGATGATGAAAAACGGCATGACGCTCAAGCAACTATTGTCGGAAGAAGATTATCAGTTTGTTTCCAATAAGTTTAATGAAATGGGGATGCCCCTTTTTATGCTCGAGCGGGTAAAACCCATGTTCCTCACCGTTTTTGCTTCCGGCGATATGGAAATGGGTGGCTTCCAAACCGGCGAGATTAAATCGTATGAAATGGAATTTATGGCCCTGGCCAAAGAAAAGCAAAAAGAAATGGGTGGTCTCGAAACTGTGGAATTCCAAATGAGTGTCTTTGATAGCATCCCTTACAAAGATCAGGCAGATATGTTGGTAGAAGCCCTGAAAATGGAAGGCGGCGAAGGCGAAGGCCAATTTGAAGAAATGGTCAAACTCTACAGAGAACAAAATGTAGAAGCGCTGCAAAACTCCATTAGCGACGAGTCGCAAGGCCTCTCCAAATATGAGCGCATCCTCCTTCAGGACCGCAATACCCGCTGGATTCCCATCATGGAAGAGCAAATGAGTGACAAAACCACTCTTTTCGCCGTAGGTGCCGGTCACCTGGGAGGCGAAGAAGGCGTGATCAATCTTCTCAAAAAAGCAGGTTATACCATGACCCCTATTAGTAATAAGTAGAAAGAAGGAATATAGGAAAATTAACCAGAAATGAACCAAGGAATGAACGGAAATGAACTATCCCTTTCATCATACTCTCCAAAGCATAAAGTAAATTTGCTATCTAGATTTCTTTCTCCCTTTTTCCAGATTTATAGTTTTCCTATTTTCCAAATTTCCAAATTTCCAATATGTCTATATTAATCATCGGCTCCACCGGCACAGTAGGCAAAGCAGTTGTCGAACAGCTCCAGGCAAAAAAAGCCCCTATTGTTGCTGCCGTTCGTTCGTTAGAAAAAGCAAATACTACATTTCAGTCAGGAACAGATAAGGTGCATTTTGATTATGAAAAAGAAGAGAGCTATTTGCCTGCTTTGGAGGGAGTTGAGCAGCTTTTTTTCATTGCTCCTCCCAATTCCAGTTCTCCGGAGCCTTTGATCAAATTATTGGATGCCGCCAAAGAACAGGGAGTCAAAGCCTTGTTATTTCACTCCGGCCGCACTACCGGCGATGTGATGGGTAAGCCGTTGAATGTGATTGAAAATCTGGTCAAAAAAAGCGATTTTCGGTGGACGATTTTGAGGCCCGGTTGGTTTATGCAAAACTTTTTGAGCTGGGCAGGTATGTTTATAGAAAAAGAAGGGAAGATTATGTTACCTGCCGGCGACGCCAAATCAGCTTTTGTCGATGTGCACGATATTGCCGCCGCCAGCGCCCGAATCTTAACGGAAGATGGTCACCATGGCAAAATCTACGAGTTGACCAGCGAAGAAGCCCTGGACCACTATCAGGTAGCGCAAATCTTTTTGAAAGCCACCGGCAAATCTATTACTTATCACCCTCTTTCTGAGTTAGCATATATCGAGTTGATGCAGGAAAACGGCTGGGCAAGAGAGGCTGCCGAGTTTACGGCGGGTTTATATCGGTTGGTAAAAACCGGAAAGGAAGCGATCATCAGCAAAGACTTGAGGAATATATTAGGCAGGGCACCGATTAACCTTGAGCATTTCGTAGCAGCGCACTACACGCCGTAACGCCATATCGCCTTAACGCCACAACGACTGGGATCATCGTTACCGCGTAACGGCGTTTTTTTTTATTTCTCTTAATTAAAAAATTACTTATCTTTGCATTCCTTTGAAATACAACAATTATTAATTACCCATTACTAATTATTAATTGACATGGGGCCTTAGCT
This sequence comes from uncultured Saprospiraceae bacterium, assembly GCA_964534315.1. Lineage (GTDB taxonomy): Bacteria > Bacteroidota > Bacteroidia > Chitinophagales > Saprospiraceae > CAZHOV01. Next base: position 24,464 of record CAZHOV010000065.1, read on the forward strand.
CAGCTGGCTAGAGCGTTTGACTGGCAGTCAAGAGGTCACGGGTTCGAATCCCGTAGGCTCCACAACTTTTTGGTCTTGGGTCGTGGGTATTGAGTATTGAGCGAATTAATAGTGAATAATTGAGGCAACAAAGGACAAGGAACATGGCGTTCTTGTCCTTTGTTTCTTTCTCCTTGTGCCAATCCTGTTTATCCCTAAATCCAGCGAATCCCCTGGCCTGACTTCGCAAGTAAGGCAGGCTGATTGAGACCTCCAAATTGTCAGAATCCAGATTTACAAGATTTATGGATGTTCTGGATTTGCCACATTGAACTCTTGTACCTTTGCACCTTTGCACCGCTGAACCCCCTTGTACCGTTGTACCGCTATACCCTTGCACCGCTGAACCGTTATACCGCGGAACCCTTGTACCGTTGCACCGCTATACCATTTAACCGTTTTTTCGTACCTTTGTATTGAATGCACTGTAACCTAAATTACTTAATTTTTTGACCATGTCTTTTACATCAACTCTTCGTTGCGTACTCGCCTTGATAGCTAAGGCTATCAGGCTCCGCCGCGTCTCGATTTGATGTAAAATCCATTGCCCAAAATTGTTAACTAATTTAGATTACAGTGCATCTAAATTTTTAACCAAAAGAACTATTCACATGTTAAAGAACATTTTAATTATTGCTGTTGCCCTCATGGCACTGATAGCTTGTAATACAACACCTGCTGACAACGCAGAAACTGCTGGTCAGGAAGATACTGCTCAGCACGATCATGAAGGACACGATCATGGAGATGATACCGCTGCTCAAGGAGATGGTAAACATTTTGGGGAAACCATTACCGAAGATGGCGCTATTTCCTACGAAGCCATGCTTACCAAAATGGGAGAAGCCGACTCTATCCCCGCCAAAGTAGTTGGAAAAGTTTCAGCGGTCTGCCAGGCTAAAGGCTGCTGGATGAATATCGTCTCCGAAGATTCGGATCAGCCTCAGGAAATGTTTGTCCAATTCAAGGATTATGGCTTTTTCATGCCAAAAGATATCGCCGGCAGAAAAGTCATCATGGATGGATATGCCTACCGCGATGTCACCTCTGTTGAAGACCTAAAACACTTCGCTCAGGATGAAGGCAAATCACAGGAAGAAATCGACGCCATCACCGAACCAGTTGAAGAATTGAAGTTTTTGGCTTCCGGAGTAATTCTATTAGATGAAGAAGAAATGAAGTAAAAGCTAACCGCAATCCGTGAACAGTGATCTGATACATCGCTGTTCACGGTTGTCGAAACTAAAATCTTCAGCATTTATAGTACCTTTTTGCCTTCCATTACCCTTTCATTTGCCTTTTTCAAATCATATTTAGTCTGATAGACTTATTTCACTCCCTTAGCTAAGAGATAAACTTAGTCAAAAATAACTCCAAACCTTAATGCAAAAAAGTCTCACCCCGAACACTTTATTAGTTAAAAAAAATTAATTTGAATAATATTCAGAAAATCAATGGATTAAATCATGACTTTTTGCCTCGTCTTACGTTTAAATGGATAGGAACAATTTTGGCAGTGTTATTGTATTTATTTATACGACTTTCCTTTTTAAAGGAAAAGCAGTATTTTAAAAGCGAAAGGGAATCTCAAGCAGAAGTATGAATTATAAAGGAGCAAAAAACTACATCTTGGATAGGTTAAAAAAAGAACTCTCTGATGATCTATACTATCATGGATTACACCACACGTTGGATGTCCTGAGAGTCACTGAGCAGCTTTGTCAAGAAGAAAATATCCCACAACACGAACAAACCCTCTTAAAAACAGCAGCTTTATACCATGATTCTGGCTTTATCAAAAGCAATAAAAATCACGAAATGCACGGCTGTGAAATCGCTAGAGATTCGCTTCCCCAATTTGGCTATACCGACAAAGACATCAAACGCATTTGCGGAATGATCATGGCCACCCGTATCCCGCAAAGCCCCCAAAATAAACTGGAACAAATTCTTTGTGATGCCGACCTCGACTACCTCGGCCGTAATGATTTTTTTGAAATTGGCGGAACCCTCTTCCAAGAACTCAAAGCCTACAACGTTCTCCAAACCGAAGAAGCCTGGAATCGCCTGCAACTTACCTTTTTAGAAGCCCACAACTTTTTCACCCTAACCAGTAAAAAGAAAAGAGAAACCAAAAAAACGGAACATCTGGAAAAGATCCGTGGAATTGTACAAACGTATAGTTAAAAAAGGCAGCCCCGTTATTCTCTCACTAGTTTTACGCAAAATTTATGAATGATCGGATCTTTATCAATCATAAGTGGGGCTGCTGATAATTATGTTTTCAAACAATAATTAAACCAAAACTAACTTTATCCTTATTAATCATCAATTTTTTTAGGTGAATCCAGGTGTTGATTCGCCAAAAGCAAGTATCTTTTCTTTAAACGCCGCTTTTTTATTTTATTGATATCGGCCTTGGGGTTTAACGATTCCTTAACGTATTGATGAAAAGCTAGTTCTGTTGATTTTTGTATGTTGAATAGATCAAAACTTTTTTGCTTCCGGTTTTTTCTTTTTCATTCAATAAAAAAAACAATCCGTATCTAAACCGTTTATATATAATTAATGGAAATTTTTTGTTAAGTAACAATCTTCTATTTCGTTGATCGGTACTTATGAAAACTAGATTACAAATGAACGCTTCAGTATCCCTCTTCTTAATCTTCTTTGTGGCCTACAGCTGCAACCAGTCGCCAGAAATGAGCGCCAGTCTATTCCATTTGGACAATACCAGCTCTTCAAAAATAAAAGGACTCAACTTTGTCGCTCCTCCAGATCCATTCCCCAATAATCCCATGAAACCGGTCATCGGAGCAAAGGCTGACTGGATCGCCGTAATCCCCTACGCCTATTCGAGAAAAGGTAACACCTTTGTCAAATTCAATTCTAAATGGCAATGGTGGGGGGAAACACCCGGCGGCGCCGAAAAAACCATTCAACTCGCCAAACAAGAAGGCCTTAAAGTCATGCTGAAACCGCAAGTTTATGTGCCGGGAAGCTGGCCGGGAGGTATTGACTTCGAAACCGAAGAACAATGGAAAACCTGGGAAAAAGACTACCTTAACTACCTTGCCCCTTTTCTCGAAATGGCTGTCCAATACGAAGTCGAGATGTTTTGTATCGGCACTGAATTCAAAATTTCTACAGCTAAACGATCGGCTTTCTGGAAACAGTTGATCCGTGACATCAGAAAACAGTACAACGGCCAACTCACTTACGCCGCTAATTGGGATGAATTTGAAGACATCGGCTTTTGGAATGAGTTGGACTTTATCGGCGTAGATGCTTATTTCCCCCTTTCTGACGACCCTACCCCCGGAGTGGAAACGCTGGTCGAAAATTGGAAACCCTGGAAAATACACATCGAAAAAATACAACGCCAATTCAATAAGCCTATCCTTTTTACAGAATATGGCTACCTTAGCGTGGATCATTGCGCATCAAGAACGTGGGAACTGGAACCCTTGGTCAAACAGCTTCCTATTAACCAACAAGCGCAGAGCAATGCGATCGAAGGGCTCTTTCAGACATTCTGGAGCGAACCCTATTGGGCAGGAGGGTTCCTGTGGAAATGGTTCCCAAATATGCAAGGACACGAAGGGTATCTAGAACGGGATTATACCCCGCAAGGCAAAAAAGCTGAAGAAGTGCTAAAAAAATGGTTCTCAAAAGACTGATATATTTTAAACCCATTGTCAAAGAAATACCTTGAATGACTCTTAGATTACTGTTTCTGGTTACCGTTCTGTTTATCCTACAAGGATGCATTGACCGGTATGACTATCAACAACAAGCAAAAAAAACCTGCACCTGCATGAAACCCATTTTCAGCTTTGATAAGCTCACACAAATGGCAATCATGGCCGAAGATACTGCAGCCCTTAACAAACTGGCAGCAAACCTGGAAAATATCGAGCAGGAAAGCAATCGATGCATGGAAGAATTGGGAAGGCTAATCGATGGATTTAGTGAAACCCAAAAAGTAAAACTCTGGACTGCTTGCACGGAGGAATGCCCCGGTATCGTCTCTCAAATACGTGCGCGACTCGACACCACGTTCTATAAACGAAAATAATCGTCAACCCATGAAGTCATTAACAACCTTTGCACTCCTGCTACCATTCCTCCTCTTGGCTTGCCAAAATAGCGAGCAACAAAATACCGACACTCCCAACAGCGAAAACTCTAACCGAACTGCCGACTACCCAAAAATTGCCAAAGAAATTTGCACCTGTGCCCAACCCTCCATCGAGCTCCACCAACAACTTCTCGACTTCCAACGTAAAAGAAATAAAAAAGCCATTCTGGAATTAATACCCAAAGCTGAACAAACAGCCCTGGAAACTATCGAATGCAGCCAAAACAGCCGGAAGGTCAAACAAACTCCTGATCTGAATGAGGAAGCACTTGACAAAGCACTACGAAGTAATTGTAGCAACCTCCCGGTTATGCTTAGAGAAGAGTTGGTGCTTAAGTTAGTTAGCAATGGGCAATGAGCAATGAGCAATGGGCAATGAGCAATGAGCAATGGGCAATGGGCAATGGGCAATGGGCAATGGGCAATGGGCAATGG
>CAZHOV010000066.1:0-28962 GCA_964534315.1 uncultured Saprospiraceae bacterium
GCGCGTAGCGATTACAACCTGTGTAGCCTGTATCGGAGAAGGTGTCCTAGTTTTTCAAGTAAGCGCGTAACGATTACAACCTGTGTAGCCTGTATCGGAGAAGGTGTCCTAGTTTTTTTTAGTAAGCGCGTAGCGATTACAACCTGTGTAGCCTGTATCGGAGAAGGTGTCCTAGTTTTTCAAGTAAGCGCGTAACGATTACAACCTGTGTAGCCTGTATCGGAGAAGGTGTCCTAGTTTTTTTTAGTAAGCGCGTAGCGATTACAACCTGTGTAGCCTGTATCGGAGAAGGTGTCCTAGTTTTTTTTAGTAAGCGCGTAGCGATTACAACCTGTGTAGCCTGTATCGGAGAAGGTGTCCTAGTTTTTCAAGTAAGCGCGTAACGATTACAACCTGTGTAGCCAAATTTATAGAACCAATTGACCAGGCGCATAGCGACTGGCACCTCCACTGGCCTAATTACAATTAAGCCAGCCTTGTTGAAGAAAAAGTTTTATAGTTCAAAATATAATAAACAGTACAGAAAGATTTGTAATATGAAAAAAAATGCTAAAATTAGGGTGATTTTTCACTAAACCGCCAAAATAATGCTTCAAAAAATCATCGATTTCCTAAAATCTATATTTTCTTTTTTAGGAGGTAGTAAGAAAGAAAAAAAACAGGAAGGTCCAAATAAGGATCACCAGAAAAAGGTTTTACCTCCCGTAGATGAGTTAATGCCCCAGGATGGTTCGGAAATAGAGCCGGATACGGCAGTAATCATCGTAAACGAGTTAGAACCAGCAATATTTGAAGAAACGGGCAGCAGTCTGATGCCTACTGAAATAGTGGAAGACGAAATAGAGGAAGAAGAAAAGGAAGAAAAGCCAGAAGATCCGGAAAAAGAAGAAGAAAAAGAGGAAGAGGCTAAACCCGCCAGTCAATCCCGTTATCTTTGGTGCCTTGATAATGGGCACGGAAAACAGACGGCAGGTAAGCGCTCCCCGGTTTTTGACGACGGAGAAACGCAATTTTTTGAATATGAATTTAACCGGGATATCGTAAAAAGAATTATCCATCAACTCGATGAACTTGGAATTCAATATTACAATGTTGTCCCGGAAGTTGATGTCGATAATTTTCTAAAAGAACGGGTAGAAAGAGCAAACGATAAGGAATCAGCTCTTCCAAAATTATTTGTTTCGGTTCATTCTAATGCAGCTCCGACTCCGTCCAGCTCTTCCTGGGCTGAAGCCAGTATTAGCGGTATCGAAACCTGGTTTTTTCATACCAGCAAAAAAGGACGATTGATGGCCAGTGTTTTTCAACGATACCTCGTTAAAGCTACCGGCTGGGGAAACCGCCATATCAAGTCAAGACCAAACCGCCAATTCTATGTCCTTGCCAATACCAGTATGCCTGCCGTCCTCACCGAAAACGGATTTTATAACAACAAAGCACAGGCGCTGGACCTGATGAAAGATGAAGTGCGCCAACAAATTGCCGATGCTCACGTTAAAGCCATTAAAGAAATCGAAGAGAAAGGATTGGGGAATATAGATTGAGGAAATTGACCTAAAGAGTACGAGGGGCAACAACAGAAGGCCTGCTGACAACCTGTTTGCAGGAAAATGAGGTAATGGAAGGCAATGGCAAAAGAGTAATTTTGGTTTGTTGATAAGCACTTGGACAAAAATAATCTCCTTTACAAACTTATTAATTCCTAAAAAAGCAGCGCTTTTTGTTTAGGATGCGTTTTAATTAAAATCTATTATAAAAGATTCAGCCCCAATACCTAAAGTATAGGTCGGTTTTTTTTGTTAAGAATCTACCTACCCAAACTTAATGAAAGGAAATAGTTCAGTACGCTGTATTTTCTTTACAAATAAATGCAAAAAAGAGGAGCTTATGGGAAAAACAACGTTTGCAATAAAGTTTTTCTTATTGGGGGTATTTATCATTTTGGTCGGTTCCTGTAACGATCCGGCAGAAGACGATCCGGAAGTACTCATCAATATAGAAGAAGAGTTCGAAATATCTTTTAGAGAACATCTTGGAGAACGAGAGACTGGGATAGAGTGGATACTCAAATCTATCAAGCCCCAGCAGTGCCAAAATGCAAAGATCTATTCTAACCAGCTAATTACAGGAAATACGATTATGCTGGGTATTAATGAAGTTGCCCTTCCTGATAATGAAACCTGCATCAATGGCATTGGTTTTCCCGCCAATACCCATCATTTTTTTCCCAATAATCATTTGTTTTCGGTAAAAATAGTTTTGCAAGAAACGGTTGAGAATATAGGCGAACTTTCAATTGATGATCAATCCTACAGCCTGCGTATGAACCAGCAACACGGTATTACCATACCTTATCCTACCTTGCGAAAAATTCCTAAACAAGTCGTTTGGGGCATTGTCTCATACCGTGATATGCTTCCTGCCACCGTTCTGGACGGCTTTTTCAAGGAGTTAAGTAATATTACCTCAGTTGTCGAGCTGGCAAGTGGTTATTATGGCCACTTTAAAATGGATAAGGGGAGCCTTAGTTTGGTTGATGTCGAAGTTCCCTTTCCAGCAACTCAAACTTTTGTCTATCAATTGAACGGGTCGACTCAAGAGCTAGAGGCAATTATTAATAATTATCGTCAGATAGGAGAAGCGGATATTAAAATAAAGGTCTGGGATGCGCAGGGTAATCACTACTAATCATTGTTATTCGTCACATTATTTTACAATCGTCACTTCACATTAATAATTTCTTAAAATTCTCCCTCAGCTTTGGGTGGCAGTTTTTTGTCCTTGCGTGAAATGGTTAAATGAAAACGGATGAAACCCTTTGTTAAGCTTCTCTTCAACAACTGAGCTGACAATTATTCCCCCACTCATCCATATAAAGAATGTGTTAGGTAAGGCTGAATTAGTTTAAAGGATCTAAGTCCTTTTTTATTCTTTATCCGTCTCCTGGCACTGACGAACCATATTGACCGTTGCGAATACCAGGTTTTCCACTTCCTGGCGGGTAGGAAGTACAAACTCGGCTTTATTTACCATGCGCTCCTCCCCATTTTCGATCAAGGTGATCTTATTTTCTTTTTCTGCCGTACCAAACTGGAATCCAGGTCTGAATTCTTCATCTTCGAATACTTTCATTTTTTTCAGGTCCAAAGTATTCAAATCTAATTTATACTCTTTGGTTCCGCTGTCTAAATTAAGAATGAAATGCAGGTTGCAGATATCGCTTGAATTGATCTCAACGCTCTTCAAGTCTTGTAGTTTTGGAACGGCTTCTTCAAAAATGGTTCGGATTCTTACCACATTTGCATCGTTATTAAATGCGGTAGCATTGGCCTTATCCTCTGCTGATTCTCCTTGTCCGGTTCCCGAATTGCAGGCAACTATGGTAAGGATCAATAATAGGAAAAATACACTAGATCTCATTTCTTGCTAATTTGATTTTACGAATCAATGAATAACTATATATTGGCAGCTCAAATTTACAAAAAGAAAATAGATGAAGATCAATTTAATCAGCGATACGGTGACTAAGCCTACACCGCCAATGCTGGAAGCGATGATGAAGGCCCGGGTGGGCGATGATGTTTTTCGGCAAGATCCGACTATAAACGAGCTGGAAGAAAAGGTGGCTGATCTGTTTGGAAAAGAGGCAGCCTTGTTTTGTCCTTCCGGGACAATGACCAATCAGATCGCGATCAGTATCCATACCCAACGGCTGGATGAAGTGATCTGCGACGAGTATTCCCACATCTACCAATACGAGGTGGGGGGGTATAGCGCTAACGCCGGAGTATCCATTAATCTAATAAAGGGAACGAATGGAAAGATAACGGCCGAACAGATAGAGCAGGCCATTAAGCCCGACTTTGACTGGCTACCCAAGTCGAGCCTGGTTGTTCTGGAGAATACTTGTAATAAGGGAGGCGGGAGTATTTATACGTTGGAAGAGATTCGCCCCATCCGGGAGTTGTGCAAAACAAAAGGAATGGGGTTGCATCTTGACGGTGCACGGTTATTCAATGCGTTAGTAGAAACAGGAGAGGATACCAAAGCGGTTGGAGACCATTTTGATACTATATCCATTTGTCTTTCCAAAGTGTTAGGGGCGCCTGTAGGTTCATTATTGACCGGAAGTATGGAAATGATGAAGCAAGCCCGGAGGATGAGAAAGGTGATGGGAGGCGGAATGCGTCAGGCCGGATATCTGGCAGCGGCTGGCATCTATGCCTTAGATAATCATGTAGAACGGCTGAAAGTAGATAATGACAGAGCAAAAAAGCTAGGAAATGTTTTACAGGAACTCGATTTCGTTGAGAAAGTAAGGCCGGTACAATCCAATATTCTGATTTTTGATGTCAAAGCACCGTATACGGCAGATACGTTTGTCGAAAAGCTAATGGGGCATGATATTTTAGCTGTACCTTTCGGGCCTCAAACCGTTCGGTTTGTAACGCATTTGGATGTTAGGGAAGAAATGATTGATCGAGTTATAAAAGTATTGAGAACAGAAGGGTAAAATTGGAAGTGTTATTTTTTTCTTCGGTTGATTTCATCTCTGATCTTGGCAGCACGTTCATAATCTTCTTTGGCGAGCACTTCTTCCAACATCTTTTCCAAATCGTTTAGACTGGTCTGAGACAGGGATTGTTTTTCTTTTCTTGAAGGAACTTGGGATTTTTCCGGTGAAGGGGCATCTGGTTTTTCCAGAACCACCCCTGCTGCATCGAGAATAAACTCATAGGTATAAATCGGACATTCAAAACGAACAGCCATGGCGAGTGCGTCTGAGGTCCTGGAATCGATCTCGATTATTTCTCCATTTTTTATGCAGAGGAGTCGGGCGTAAAAGATACCGTCGAGCAAATTGTTGATGATCACTTCTTTGAGCTCTATATCGAAGGTTTCGAGGGTGTTTTTAAAAAGGTCATGTGTGAGTGGTCGGTTTGGAGTCATTTGTTCCATGGCTACGGCGATGGCCTGCGCCTCAAAACCTCCAATCACGATCGGCAACCTTCTTGAACCGTCAATTTCTCCTAGAACGACTGCATAATTGTGCGACTGGGAAACGCTATGCGACAGGGCAACAATATCTAACTCAATTTTTTTCATATCGTAAGAAAAAAGATCTTCAAAGTAATAGAATGCGTGGTGTAAACCTTACTGCAATATGTAAAATTTTAAGGAAATTCAGAATAACCCTAAACTGGAAAATGAATATAAGCAAATTCTGTAAAGTGGCAAACCCAAATTACTGGTATAATAAATTGTTCGAAAAAAATTGATGAGGGTGGCTCATAAGTCTATGAGCCACCCTCTTAGAGATTTTTGCTTTGAGAGGTCTGTTTTTTCTATAAAAATTGAAGATTTTATAGAAAAAACAGACCTCTCAAAAAGAAAGTTTGGTGGCTTGAAACACCAAAGGTGTTTGAGGCACCCTCATGTATAAAGAACTAGAAACCAAGCTAAAGAATTAAATCAAATCTTAGCCTTTATAATTACGGATAGCTTCTGTCAATCGGGGGACGACATCAAATAGATCTCCCACTACGCCGTAATCGGCAGCCTTAAAGAAAGGCGCTTCCGGATCTTTATTAATAACTACAATTACTTTAGATTTGTTGACCCCGGCAAGGTGTTGGATGGCCCCTGAAATACCAATTGCGATATAGAGATTGGGCCGGATGGCAATACCTGTTTGGCCAACGTGTTCGTGGTGAGGTCGCCAGTCGGCATCGGCTACGGGACGCGAGCAGGCGGTTGTAGCACCGAGTGTTTCGGCGAGTTCTTCCAGGATTCCAAAATGCTCAGGCCCTTTAAATCCGCGTCCTCCGGAAACCACTAATTCTGCTTCGGGCAATGGAACTTTTCCTTCTACCGTATTCACAGATCGAACTTTTACCTTGGGAGCGGGAATCTCCAATTCTAATGCTTCTACCGGACAGTCAGCGCCACTTTCTTCAGGCGGAATAGAGTTACCAATGAGAGAGATCACCTTGATATCAGTAGTCACTTCATACTCGGCAATGGCTTTTCCGGAAAACACATTTTTCTTGATCTTAAAAGCGCCGTTGAGGTCGGGTAGCCCGGTAACTCCGGAAACAGAACCTGCATTTAGCCTTGCAGCAAGTCTTCCAAGAACCGATTTACCATTTGCCGTGTGGCTCAGGATGATTACTTTAGCATCAATTTTTTGAGCTGCATCTGCCAGTAATTTAGTCACTACCTGACTGTCAAAATTTCCGAGTTGTTCGTGATTCACATGATGCACCTTAGCAGCTCCGTATTTACCCAAAGATGCCGGGTTTTCTGTTGGGCCCAATACAATTGCATGACACTCCGTACCAAGCGCATCGGCTACTTTCTTTCCATAAGTCACCACTTCGTAAGTGGTCTTTTTAAACTGCCCTTTTGGACTTTCGGCATATACTAGAACAGACATATAATTATTATTTTTTATCGCTTTAGAGAAAAAGTTATTAATGAAATGGCCTGATGGTTTAGATGACTTTGGCTTCTTCGTGGAGCAACCGAACGAGTTCATCCATATTTTCGGCATCTACCAGTTTTACCTCCGATTTGGGAGCAGGCAATTCATACTTTGCAATTTTTACATGTTCTTCGATATCAATAGGTTCTACCACTTTTAGCGGCTTTCGTTTAGCCATCATAATTCCTCTCATATTAGGAATACGCTGCTCCGCCAAGTCTTTTGAGGCGCTGATCACCAAAGGAGGTTGTACTTCAACTACTTCTGTTCCACCTTCAATATCGCGGGTAACAACAGCTGTATCACCTTCCATTTCGAGGTTGCTGGCATAAGAAAGGAAAGGAAGGTCCAGCAATTCAGCCACCATAGCGCCCACCTCGGAGCGATTGTAATTGATCGTTTCTTTTCCGAAGAAAAGCATGTCGTAGTTTTTATCTTTGGCAAAAGCGGCAATTTGCTTGGCGATCGCCAGCGCCCCTTCTGGAGAAGCATTGATCCTGACGGCATCATCGGCCCCAATAGCTAGCCCTTTCCGAATCACCGTGTCATTGGTGGCGGGGCCTACATTGAGAATGGTCACAGAACCGCCAAATTTTTCTTTGAGCTCGATCGCCCGTACCAAAGCATACCATTCATCATAAGGGTTCATTATAAACTGAATTCCTTCTTCATTAAACGTGGTATTGTCGTTAGAAAAAGAAATCTTTGCAGTTGTATCTGGAGTTTTACTTACACAAACAAGTAACTTCATAGCGTAAATTTATTTAAATTAGTTGCTTAAGCGGCAAATCAAAATTGCTTGTATAATAATTTGTTCGAATGAAATTGACTGGATAATTGAATACTTGGAAATTATGCAGGAACTTTCATTTGAACCTAAAAAAATTATTTTACCAATTTTTTTGCCTTACTATTTAAAGAGTTGCAAATATAGGGAATTTCACTTCAATTTGCATCCTATTTAGCGAATTTTCGCTAACGCTAGAGAGCGTGATTTTAAAAAATTGATTTACAATAGTATATGAGTTCAAAGCGATTAGAGCAATTACAAAATTTACTTAAGGATGACCCAACAGATTCCTTTTTGTTATTCGCCATAGCAAAAGAGTATGAATCCTGGGGAAAATTAAAGCAGGCATTAGAGCATTACCTTACCATAAAAGAACAAGACCCCGACTATATTGGTTTATATTATCACCTGGGTAAATTGTATGAAGAACTTGAAGAATTCGATAAAGCACTGGAAGCTTACACTATCGGAATGGAAACTGCCCAAACGCAAGGCGATACCCACGCATACGGTGAATTAAGAGGCGCTAAGGAAATGTTGGAGTTATAGAGGGAGACAAGGGTAACAGGGTGACAAGGTAACAGGGTGACAGGGTGACAGGGTAACAAGGTAACAGGGTAACAGGGTGAAAGGGTAACAGGGTAACAGGGTGACAAGGTAACAGGGTAACAGGGTAACAGGGTGACAAGGTAATAGGGGGATAAAGCGAAAGAAATCGGTAAGAATTAAAAAAAATAATGAGTCATGAAAGACAAAGAAAAAGATAAAAAACAAGATCAGCTATTTGATCCGTGGGATGGAGAATATATCGGAAATGTATGGGGTTGGAAGTTTTCGTACTGGTCGTTGGCTCTTATCCTGGGGGTCGGTCTGATCATGCTTATCCGCTATATGACTATGGATGAACCGGTAACTACCCAGCAAAATGAAACCACCGAACAGGTGGATAGTGTTAGGGTCGATGTGCAATGAGCAATGAGGAATGTGCAATGAGCAATGAGCAATTAGGAATGTGCAATTAGGAATGTGCAATTAGGAATTAGGAATGAGGAAATTCCCCACCATTAAAATGGTAGGGGCACAGGAACCACACAGGAAATCAAACTTTATAATCCTTTGCGATCTTGGCGCCTTTGCGAGAAATTTTAGAAAGGAAACAGGTACGATTGATGATTGCGTATTTCCATGTTATTGGTTGACTGCATTTTTGCTCCTGATTAATCTTTATGACAATCAAATGTTTATCATTAATCATTCATTATTAATTACTTTTCCATGACTAAAGAGCCGACAATAAAGACCATTTTCTTCTACAAATACCAAGGCACGGGAAACGATTTTATCTTGATTGATAACCGAGATTTTGTTTTTCCGCAAGAGGATCGGGAAAGGTGTGTCAGAAAGTTGTGCGATCGTAGATTCGGGATCGGAGCGGACGGATTGATCTTATTACAAAATAGGGAAGGGTATAATTTTGAAATGGTTTATTTTAACGCCGACGGTAAGTTGAGCTCAATGTGCGGCAATGGAGGAAGATGTATAACTGCATTGGCTCACCGTTTGGGAATTATTGATCAGCAATGTACTTTTTTGGCGGTGGATGGTCCGCATGAAGCTAAATTAGTGGAAGGAGAAAATTGGGTGGCTCTGAAAATGGGAAATGTAGGCAATATCGAAGTGGGAGAAGATTATTTGTTTATGGATACGGGGTCTCCTCACTATGTAGTTTATGTTGAGGATATCGATGATATAGATGTGGTAGAAAATGGTCGCGCCATTCGCTATTCCAAACGATTCCGGAAAGAGGGGGTGAATGTCAATTTTGTGGAAAAGAAGGAAAATGGCCTTGAGGTTGCTACTTATGAAAGAGGAGTAGAGGATGAGACCCTATCCTGTGGTACCGGTGTCACCGCATCTGCTATTTCTCTGGGCTGGATGGCCGAGGCACTTGGAGAACGGACAGTAAATATCCATACCAAGGGTGGCCCACTGAAAGTACAATTTGAGGGCAAAGAAAATGATCGATTCGAAAACATATGGTTAATAGGGCCGGCTACGCCGGTATTTACAGGGCAGGTAGAAGTGGGCATGAAGAACGAAGGCTATCACTAGCTGGGGCTTGGCCAAAAATAAAACTACCTGGCAAGAACACAATTATCAACCCACCATTTTAATGGTGGGGCAAACCAAATGATCCCCAAACGTAAACGTTCGCCTGGCTATTCGGGGAAAAGGTTGAAAACATAAGGAAGTAGGGAGGCTAAAAGACTTTTTAGACGGCCTCTTGATCAGAGGTTTGACAAGTAAGTAATGAGAAATCATAAAGATTGATTTCCAGAGCATTACAAAAAAGGTAGATATTAGAATAAAAGAAAATGGAAAGTAATGAAATTTTTTTATTCTGTCATAAGTGAATTACTTTGAGTTTTACGTGCTGTGATGTCCTTGCCTCAATCTGCCCTACGGCTATCTTCTGAAGGAACCGGATAAATGATCATTCCAAATATGGAGATCAGGATGGAAAATACAATAGCCCAGATCCATCCGTTAACGGAAAAGCCGGGAAGTAGCGAATCTACCAATAATACCATTGCTGCATTGATGATCATTTATTAATTCTTATCGGAATCGCTTGCTTTTTCACCGGGTTAGTGTTGGCCATTAATCCGCTCTTTCCGTTTGGTTATCCTTTACTTTTTATAGGGTTGTTTTTATTAGCGCCATATTTTCCACCGGTCAGAAATTTGCTGGAATGGATAGAACACAGAGACAAAACCGGTAAATTTAAACGCTTCCGGGAGCATATAAGAAAGTATCTGGATTGAAGGGTAAAGCAAATGCCCTGATTTTTTTAAAATCAGGGCATTCCCTCTACAAAAAAACTCCCTTTCGTACTGTTTAAAAATTTTTCCACGGTTTTAAGCCGCGACTTCCTCTTTGTTGGCTTTTTCACGTTGGTCTAAATACTTGCCAATTAAATCAGGCACTTTTTCAAATGCAGCAGATAATCCCTTGTTAGACTTAGTGCTAATAAACTGAATTTCTTTGCCTTGTGCAACTAAAAAGCCTAGTGGTTCGATACCCATTCCCGCTGCTGCACCGCCTCCTTCGCCATGTCCTTGCTTAGTAGCTTCTCCTTCGCCACCGCCGGTTCCGAAACCGATACCTACGCGGATAACAGGAATGCACTTGAAGTTGCCCAATTCAAAAGGCTTACCAATAACGGTTTCTGAGTTAGCTTCATGTTCAATGAAGGTCGTCACTTTTTCGACGAGTTGATCAAAATGCATATCCATGATTGAGGTTTTTAGGTGAATAATTAAAATAGTATCGCATTTAAAATCTTGTACAAGCGGTTCTCGGCTATAAACTTCAACTCTACCTTCCCCTCATAATTAATGCTCAACTGCCGGTTTCTCCCGCTCAAAAAGTAAAATACAGGGTATAAATAGCTGTTCTGTATATAATCATCGGTATCTAAATTGAGTTTCAGGGCTTTAATCTTAAAAGATTTCAGCAAACGTAAACCTTTACGTTTCCATTTGCTGAACTTCATTTGTCGGTTCTTCTTCACGTTCCTTTTCTTCGGCTTCTTTTGTTTTTCCTTCTTCTCTGTCTTTTTTGTCACTAATTTTATTAGCGACCACTCCGGTTTCCAAAAGAAGATATGCAATCGAAACAAGAAATCATCTGGTAGTGGAATTATACTGGCCTTTGCAATCCCTGTCCATTGAAAAAAATAAGCATTTCGCTCACTGTCAATATTGATGCGGATCGGCGTGATCAAGAGAACCAATAGTATCAATACAATTATCGAAATGATAATGAGAATGACCATAGTATTTTTCTTTGATGTTCTTAATATAGTACTTAACTAATCATAGGGGAATGATTCATTTCAGCGTTTTTGCATGATTTTTATCACTAAAGATTCCTTTATTTCTGTCCACCTTGAGATTGAAGTAAAAAGGACAAGGGTATGGAAATTATTGGTCTAATTCTCCTCGTTTTATTGGCTCTTTGGGGCTTAGTATTTTTGAGGAAGTACAGGTTCAGACAACTCATTCAAGTTGAAAAAAACGAGATAATGAGACTCCCCGAAAGCAGCAATACCGAAGAAGTCACTCCCTCTATGGTAAGCAGTCTGCCGGAGCCGGTCCAAAGGTGGTTGAACAATAGCGGTGTCATCGGCAGGGAAGTTATAAAAACCGTTTATTTGAAACAACATCTTCTGATGAAGCTGAAATTAACACAGCAGAACTGGTCAGAAGGGACAGCCGAACAGTACTTCAATACCATCCAACCAGCATTTCATTGGCAATTGAGTATGGATTTGTTCGCAGGATTCGGTATTTTAGGTAGAGATAAATTTTTTAACGGAAAGGGGGCAGTACTGATGAAACTCATGGGTTTATTCACGGTAGCGAAAGAAGAAGATAACGAAAAGATCAATGAAGGAGCCCTACAGCGATATCTGGCTGAAATTATCTGGTTTCCCTCGGCCGCCCTTAGTCCCTATATAACCTGGGAGGCCATTGATAAAACTTCTGCTAGAGCTACCATGAAATACAAAGGAACTACCGGCTCCGGCATTTTCCAATTTGATACAAATGGAAATCTACAGAAGTTTACTGCCATGCGCTTTATGGGTAGTGATCCAGACAGCGAACGAAAAAAATGGACTGGTGAGGTGCAGGAAATCACTGAAATGAACGGCGTAAAAATTCCCTCAAAAATGAATATCACCTGGAGCCTGGACGATGGCGATTGGACCTGGCTTAAACTTGAGATTATTGAAATTAAATATGGTCTGTAAGGAAATTCTCCAATTAGATCAATGAAATAAAAATGGTAAATAAAGGAAAAGTGAATGAAACTTTTTTGTCAGGACCAACATGGTCTCGCTAAGTCGCTCAATCGCTTTTATACATCCAGTTCTCCACTTTCTTCAATTGCTTCTTATATTTGCTAATATCCTCTGCAATACAGAATTGCCTCCATAATTTAGGCAGTTGGGCTTTAGCCTCGGGGCTTTGACGCATTTTCCAATAGATATCCTTATTGTTACGTACTGATGTATCGTAATCGACTATAGGGTTGGGGTAATCTTTTCCTAATCGGCAGTTATAAAACTGCTGATCCAGTTCCGTCATTTCCCAGGGCTTCCAGCAAAATGGCGAAGGGACGTCTTTGAGTGCTGGTATCCATTGCTTGACAAATGCACCGTTAGGATCGTGGTTCTCCCCTTGTACGATAGGATTGAAAATGCGAAGCGTATGATAACCCGTGAGTCCCGCCTGCATCTGTATTTGCGGATAATGAATGCCTGGCTCAAAATCCAAAAACAAACGCGCTAAATGATGAGCGACAGGTTTCCAATCCAGCCACAACGAGAAAGAAGTATAGGTCACCAGCATCGCCCGCATCCGGAAGTTGATCCAGCCCTTAGCTTCGAGGCAGCGCAGGCTGGCGTCCACCATAGGTATGCCTGTTTGGGCATTAAAAAAAGCTTGTAGATACTCCTCATTTTGGGTTCTTCCCAAATTGTTTAGTGCTGGATTAATGGCTGAAAATTCCAGGTAGTGCCCTGATTCTAACTTTTGTAAATAATGACAACGCCAATAAAGCCGGGAGAGAAAATTGCGGAGGTTAAAGTGATCGCCTTTTTCTTTGGCCTGTTTGTTGGCTTCTTGAATGGTTTCCCGCATGCTAATATTTCCATAGGCCAGGTAAGGAGAGATCCTGCTGCAACTCGTTCTGCTCGATAGAGGCTTTGACAACTGCCGGCTGTAATTTTTTGACCGCGACTGAAGAAAAGAGTGGAGATATCGCCAGGCATAAGTCTCACCGCCTGGTTGAAAGTTTCGATCAGATTGAAGATAAGATTGGGGTAGGGGAGGGCCGGACAATTGATTAATCAGCTCTGGTGCCAGGTTCAATCCGGTAATATTCTCAAGCGCTACGTTAATTGGAGGGGAATTGAAATGCTTTTCAAGGCCTTCCTTCCATCCATCCCGGTGCTTTTGTCCCCTGATAATGCCGTCCTGCCCGTATTCTTTCCAGGAGATGCCATGTGCTTTACACCATTTTTTTACTTCCTTATCCCGGTCAAATGTGATCTTTAATCCTACTTCCAGGTGGGAATATAAGTGTTGGATGTTGAATGTTTTAGAAAGAAGGGTTAAAATATTGATTACCTCCTGGTGGAAAAAATAGACTTGGGCAGAGGTAGGTTGGAGCTGGTCGTTAAGATCTTGTAGACTCTCATGGATAAAGCGCCAATGTCGGGTTGCATAATCAGGATGCTTGATCAAGCTGGGCTCGAGGCAATAAAAGATCAGCGTAGGCAATCCGTCTTGTATAGCATTGGCAAGAGGGGCGTGGTCGCGCAGTCGCAAATCTCTTTTGAGCCAAACCAGATTGATGGGTTGTTTTTCCATAGTAATTATGGAACAAGAACATCTGTGAAAGGTTGATGGTGGAGCATGAAGTTCACCATCGAGGACAATTGTACCTGCATTTGAGCATGTTAGGGTTTGAGACGCCTCCTCTGTATGGAATGACTTCAGAGGAAGTTATCGAAAAAAGCATAGAATGAGTTATCTTTAGATTGTTACCATCATTTTCAACCGATGAAAAATCAACTCAATTATTGGATTTATAGCTTTGGGCTTTTGAAGCTGCTGACCCACCTGCTCACCAATACCAGGTATAACTTCCATCGAGACGAATATCTCTACTGGGAGGAAGGGCAACATCTGGATTGGGGGTTTATGGAAGTGCCTCCTTTTACCCCTTTCGTTGGGGCTATTGCAGAGTTATTAGGAGGGAGTTTGTTTATGGTGATTACTGGAAGTTGATCTCCACTGTATCTCTTATTTCTCCACCATTGCCATCTTCCGTTTTGGCGATCACCAGGACGTTGCCCGGGTCTGTTGTTGCGCTTTTGAGCATGGCGGTGGCGATGGCGTTATTGGAAAAAGCAAACGGGACTAATTCCGCTGCAGCGGTATCCAGTTGCACCACCTCAAAGTCTACTCTGGTTTCGGTAGAGGGAACACCGATATCTCTAAACAAATCGACCGTTAAATTGGCGAAGTCGGTTCGATCAGCTATTACAACGGGTCTGTCGGCACGCAGGATCATGCGGTCGGGGAAAGCCCGTTCGAAAGTGATGATCTCACGGGTGATAAATCCGGCCACTTCGGCGGAGACGATAACTTCCTCTTGAGCCAGGTTGCTGCCGACAAGGGTAACAATGGCTTCCTTACTGGAGGCATTGATCTCATAAAAAGTTGGCGTTTCGGAGCCTGCTCCCGCAAAGCGTCCGTCTTCCGTTTCGAAGCGGATCGTTTGGTTAGCATCGGCTTGAGGGCCTAAATTTGCGGTTATGGTAATGCGGTCTTCTCCGTTGGCTAGCAATTCATTGCTATTGACCGAAAGGGTGATAATATCACCGGTAAATACCCCGTCTTCAGGGTTTTCCAACTCGCATCCAATAAGGAAACTCAGGCATAATAAAATTAAGATCAGGTTTCTCATACGACAGGAGGATTTTGAGGATCATCTTCCGGAGGAAGGGTTAATACGCCGTCTACTTCTGTTTCGATTCGTTTAGTAAAAGAACGATGTCCGCCGCCATTAATGGCATGGGCCGAGAGCAAGATAAAATACTTTAAAGGTTCATCACATTTCATCATTAGCGGAATATCTACGGTTACTTTTTCCGAAGCGTCTGTGACGTCCATTTCGTGAATAAATTCTTTTTCCCCGGTATCAAAAGAACAGGATTTAGCAGCTACAGAAAGTACCACTTGACATTTACCTAATTCTCTTGGATAAATTTCCATCTGGACCGGTACAAAATCAATGCAGTTGAGCAAAACTGGAGGCTCCGAAATAAATTTTACAATTGGTCTGGACATTATCTTGAGTTTTGACTTGCTAGTTTTTCAACTAATAGGGTTAATAATCGTATCCCAAATGGGGGTTAATTGGTATTTGTCGGATTAACAAGGTATTGTTGAGATGAAAACAGCGATTTGAAACGGTTCATCAGATCAATATCCAGGGTCAATCCGATTACCGGGCCCACTCTCAGCCTATCGGAATCAGTGAGGGGACTAAGTGAGTCTTGGCGGAACATGGTAGCGCCCAAATCGAAACCAAAATACCGGTTAACGTCATAGCTCAGGCCTAGTACCGGGTAGAAACCGATCACTGACTTCAACTCATCGCCTTTGTAATCAAAGTTATTAGAAAAAGACACCCCTACTACAAACGACAATCTACTGATAAAAAAGACATCCAGATAAGGGTCATTAATGCGCTTATCAACAGGCATAAAATGAAATTTGAGGGCGGTATACCCAAACGCCTCAAATTCACGGTCGTCAGTACTGGGGAAATTCAGCCCCACAACGGCAGCTCCGAAAGAGGTACCTATATTGACCGCATCCAGTTCGGCCACCGAGTAATCTTCAGGTTGTACAATAGAGAATTCCGAACTTACCCGCACCAGTTGTTTTTTAATAATTTTCAGTTCCTCCAAGAGCAAAAGCCTGAGTGAATCTTTTTCATTTTTCAGGCGGTCTGTTTGTCGTTCAATTGCCCGTTGTTCTTCCAGGGCCAGTTCAAAATCTTCAGAGCCCTCTGGTGCCTGATCGAGAACGGGTTTGATCTCAAATGCGATGGTTTTATTATTTTGTTCGATGAGGTTTTGTTTAGAGCTCATGCGACCCAGGATGGTCGCAAGGTCGTCTAGCGTGCTTTTATCAAAGGTTACATCTGGCAAGACATCGGTCCGTTTACGATCACTACCTGCCAGGAATTGATTTTCATCTAGATTGAGTTTGCGCTGTAGGATGGCCTTGGTTTGCTGGTTGATAAACCCGGATAGGGTCCGCGAATCAATTTCATTATTTGAGCGGTAGTAAGTAAATGCATTTTCGGTTGTATTGAGCAGGATTTCATTCTTTTCCTCTTCGCTAAGTTGGAAAATGAAATTTTTATAAAAAGAGATCCTGACAAAGTATTGGGTGCGGACTTTAAGAGTCTTATTGATGTATACCTTAAAAAGGTCGGTATCCAGTGCTTTGGAGGCGTTCCATTCTGCTTCCACAATAGGAGGCTGCCCGGTAATCCGCTGAAGTACCTCAGCTGACGGCCTGCTGATATCTGTTGTTCGCTTCAATTTGAGGTTGCCGGTATCCCAGATTTCGACGGCCACCTTATCGGCTGGAGCGCCGTTGGGCAATTTGCTATTACCGATAATGTAGAAATGGCGTCCATAAGGAAGGCTCCCTATAATTTTTCCTTGTTCGTAAACGACTTCCGGAGGTTGCTGGGCATTAGCTTGGAAAGGAAGGCTCCAGATAGAACTCAAAATGATTAGTAAAGCAGCAAATTGCTTCATATTGTGCATATTAGGTTAAATGCAATGAGGTTTATCCTGTAAATTTAGCATATCTTACCAAAATAACAAGAAATTCGGAGAAAGAAATAAATAGGGTTGTAAACGGTTCAACGGTGCAAAACGGTGCAAAACGGTGCAACGGTTCAGCGGTACAAAGGGGTACAAGGGTACAAAGGGGAATAATGGGATGTCCAGGGTAATGAACTATCCCGTTTTTATAGGTGTAGCGCACCTTAATATCGATGAGGTACTTTTTTATTTTTATTAAGGTCGGACCTCACCTAACTTAATTAGTCTGAAGGACTAATGCTTTCTTCAACCAGGAGCAGCGCTCCTGGTTGTAGCAATCCCTCTAAGATCAGCCTGAAGGGCTGACTCCCCCTACCAAACAAACGAATTCCGGTTCTTGGATAAGGAGAGCTATTTCCGGCAGACTAACTATTAACCACTCTTTACCAACTTTTGAGAAATTAGGGTTGTATCTTGCAAGGTATCTAGTATCAAAATACCTCTTGCTGATGAAAGCTTTTTTTACCTTTCTGCTCACTTTCTTTTTGGGAAATTGCTCTCCCCCAACCCCAGCTATCAATCACAAGGATTCCGATCTTGTGCAAACCAATAAGACCGATACACTGAAACTGGATTGGTTGATCCCGGTAAAACAGACCGTTCGGATAAGTAGTAATTTGTACTCAGACTTTGAGGTGGATCAAAAAGGGAATGCCTATGTGGCCTCCTTTGCGATGAATCCATCAGGTAGCGAGCATCCGTATATCGCGAAAATTTCAGCCAAAGGAGTAGTAGAATGGGAACTGGGCGAAGGTGTTAATGGAAGGGCTCTAGGTATTGGTATGACATCAAAAGGAACCCTTTGGGTTAGCGGTTTTTACACTGGGGCCATTCAATTCGGAACCAAAAAGGGACCGGATCAGGAGGGACGAAACGCTTTTCTGGCTCATTTTGATGCTGGTGGAAATTGTTTGAGCCTGATCACCGGTAATGGCAGCGGAATGCTCTTTAATACAGAAATCGACAAGAATGGAAATATGTTACTCTACGGCATTGGGGGCAATAACTTTTCCTTTCAGGGAGGCAACTTTGTTTCAGAAGGAGAAGAAGGTAGCTTTTTAGCCCTGTTAGATGATCAATTGCAGTGTAAATGGATGATCCCTTTTGCCGCCTCGATCATAAAGTTAGCCGCTACCGATCAGGGCTTTTTAGTGAGTGGCGTTTTCAATAAACAATTGAAATGGAAGGATCAAGTATTGAAAACCAATGATTCATTCGATAATGACGCCTTTGTCTTATTTATTTCGAATAGTACGCAACAATCTTGGATCCGCCAAATGGGGAACAGGGGAAATGCCAGATACGGCTACCGGTCTAACGAAGGCGCCATTGGGGCACAGGTAGATAAGGATAATCACATCCGGGTAATTTGGAAAAAAGAAGATGCGGTCATGCCTTCTGGCATCCATGCAGACCAGGAGGTCCGTTTATCCATTTTACATCATCGCTACACGCTTGACGGGCAACTATTGGAAGAGCAGTCCTTAGTAGAGGATAATTTATCTACGACGGAGATGATGACTTTCGCCTTATCCGCCAACGACTATAGTTTCTTAACGTTTAATTGCGATGAAAACTGTTTGGGTGCTTTCGGGGAGACGTCTCAACCGGCATACCCATCTCAGTATTTGCTTCAGTTGAGCCCTAACCTGAAAAAGATAGGAGGACTTCCATTTAATTACTCCGATTTTGCAAGTATTCGGGTGACAAAGGCAGTTGCTGATGAGCTTTATTTCACGGGTCATTTCAGAGGAGAGCTTGAGGCTGGAGAAGTTAAGCTATCTAATAGTGGCGGTCATACTTTATTCATGGGAAAAATAGCTGATATTCCGGATTATTGAGGATAATCAACTGATCCGATGATTTTCTTCATTTTACGACCCTATCGAAATGCTTTTCTTAGAGGTCTATTTAACGTGAGGAAGGAAAGAAGTAAATTTTCTTGAGTAAATTAATTTTAATCCAATTCTCACTCTAATCGATTTCTATGGAGCCAAATTGGGGTAAACGTATTAAAACCTATCTTAAAGAACGGGAAGCTACAATGTTGAACTTCCTGGACCAGTTGGTCCGGATTGAAACGCCCTCCAGAGACAGGGAAGCGCAAACGCCGCTTTTTAAAGTACTTTCCCAGAAAGTGGATGAGCTTGGATTTTATCATTTGAAACGAGCGACGAAAAAGACCGGCGGATATTTGTACGCCAGGCCATCGGACCGGATTAAGGGGCCTTATCAATTGTTGATCGGTCACGGCGATACTGTTTGGCCGAAGGGTACGCTGAAAGAAATGCCGATCAGGATAGAGGATGGTAAAATGAAAGGTCCGGGCGTTTACGATATGAAAGCAGGGCTCACCCAAATGCTGTTTGCCATAGAAGCGATTAAGGCCATGGGACTTCCTACTGAAGTGGAACCGGTAATATTGATCAATTCTGACGAAGAAATTGGTAGTCATGAATCCACTCCTGCCATCAGGCGTCTGGCCAAGCGGGCCGACCGCGCTTTTGTTCTGGAGCCTCCTCTTGATCTGAACGGTAAATTAAAAACAGCCAGAAAAGGTATTGGCAGATTTACGATCACCGTTAAGGGAAAGGCTGCGCATGCGGGATTGAAACCTGAAGAGGGGGTTAATGCTATTCTGGAATTGTCCCGTCAAATTCAATATTTGTATACGTTAAACGATCCAATTAAGGGCATTACCCTTAATGTCGGAATGGTGGAGGGAGGAATAGCTCCCAATGTCATTGCTCCTGAGAGTAAAGCAATACTGGATGTCCGGGTATTTACCCATGAAGATGCAGCGGCGATCACTTCAAAAATTTACGATTTACAACCCATACAAAAAGGTATTTCCATTGAGGTCAGCGGGGGAATAGGCAGGCCGCCCATGGAAAAGGATGCGAAAAATCAGGCATTATGGCAGGTTGCCAAAGAATTAGGGGATACCTTAGGGCTCTCCTTAGAGCAAGGCACGGCAGGCGGAGATTCCGATGGGAATACGACCAGTTTGTACACCCCCACGCTAGACGGTTTGGGTACCCCTGGCGATGGCGCATATGCAGCCCATGAGTTTATCTTTACTGAGCAGTTAATAGAGCGGACAGCGTTGTTAAGTTTATTGCTTCTGGCACCACCTTTGGGAGCGTCCAAATCAGCTGGCGACTAAAATAAATTTGTACACCCTACCCCCGGTCATCCAATTCCCTTAATAATTGAGCCGATACATTCACAAAATCGTACTCGGTCACTAGCCCCAACAACTGATTATCACTTACCACGGGTAGGCAACTTACATTATTTTCCTTCATAAGGCCGATCGCATCAATGGTATGCATGGATGGAGGAATAGTCAATAATTCCTTGACCATGATATCTCTGGCGGAAATATGCCCGTTTTTGTTAGCGTGTTTCCCGCAGAAATGATCGACCAGCGTTTTGGAGGAGATCAATCCAACCAATTCGCCCTTATTATTTTCAACGGGTACGTGTCGGATGTTTTTCCAATTCATAATGTGGTAGACTAAGTCGACGAGCTCTTCTTCGTGGACGGTGACCAGGTCGGTGGCCATGATCTGCTCGACGGTCCAGTAGCGGCTTTTCCAATCGCCTGCTTCTTTTATTTCGGGGAGGTCCCAGGTATGCACGGGATCGCCTTTCTGCTGCCGGTAGTATAATCCTGCTGTTGTTCCTACGATGGCTTCATCTTTTGAACTCGTTTCGGCGAGTTTGGAAACGGAGGCCAGCATCCACTGTGAGCCCGTATGGCCGAGTTTGACCCGCTCTGCAATAATATCGAGGTAATAATCCCGGTCTTTGGGATTTATATTGGCCTTGTTGAGACCGTCATAAGCAATGGGCAATAGCTCGTCGAGGATCAATTCGCGGGCTGGAACTCGTTTTTCGTGGCCCGGCCAGATAAAGTGGGCGCCTAATCCTTCTGTTGCTGCTTTCATAAAATTGGTCTTGGCAGCATCAAATCGCATGTAGTTGTAGATCTCTTTATAATGGTCCGGCATCCCTTTCATTAGCCCGATCCAGAAAGCGGAGTTGGCAATTTCGTCTTTAATGGTGGGGCCTGCTGGCAGCACTCTGTTTTCGATCCGCAAGTGCGGCTTCCCGTCGGTATGGCCGTAACAAGCTCTGTTCCAAGACCAGATGGTGCCGTTATGAATATTGAGGGCATACAATTTGGGGGCTATTCCGTTGCGGATCTTTTCCATTGGATCTTCTTCCTGCGTGGTACAGAGTAGTATCTTGTAACGTGTAACGCTATCGCGATAAATATCCAACACAGAATTTCGGATCCATTCGTTACCAAAAGCCACTCTGGGCATTCGGTCGCGAAGGTATTCTGAAGTGTTGCGGGTATCGGTAGATTGTTGGAAGAGGGCGATCCGGGTTTCGCGCCACAAGCGTTTGCCGACCAGCAACGGAGAGTTGGTACAGGCCGCTAACAGCGGGCCGGTCACTGCCTGCGACCAGTTATAGGCAGCTACAAAATCGTCTGGTTCAACCTGGTAGTGTACCTGAAAACTGGTATTGGCTCCCTCGAACATGGCCGAGGTATCTTTGGTGATCAATTCATCAGTCCCTGAAATTCGGAATTCAAAAACGCTCTCTCTTAATTCAGCCAAATAATCTAATAAGTATTTGTACCGCTGAAGGGGGGTCATATTACTCATATTGATATCCGTTCTGCGGATAGAAGGAACGATACCGGCCAGCAAAATATGAGCGTTGTGTTTATTAGCGGCCTGTTCGGCGGTATTGAGAAAGTCGGTCAGCTTTTTTTCTATGGTAGAGAAACAATTGCCGGTCAGCACTTCGGGATCGAGATTGATCTCCATATTGAACCGGGCAAGTTCTGTGGTGAAATGTTCATCGTTAATATCCTTGAGTACATCCAGGATGATCGGCGCCGGACGCCAGTTAAAATCTACAAACCCCAACTCTTGCTCCATACCGATTCGCTGAACCCCAGTTTCAAACATATCGTTTTCTAGCATATGATCAAGGGCCTTTAGATCCGCCAATAATCTAGCCATGAAATCCTGCTTGGTTTGTCTATCTTGTGCGAGTTTTACTTTTTCTGAGCCCATGAGAGGAAAATTTTATCCGTTTGTTGTTGATATTAAATAACAGTATACAAAATCTGGCGCTTTTTGAGAATAAAATATGATAAAAATCATATCATTCGGATGATAATTGCTTTTTTGAATAGAATTTAAAATTATGTTTCAGGTAGCTAGTTGCACTAAATAACCCGAATGCTTTTAGTCTTTTTTAAAAAATTAATAGACCTTATTTTATACAGCAACCTTTGGATCGCTTGCTGTGCCTGGGCGATGTATGAGGTAACCCGGATTGCCTGGGGAGGCCGGATGGCCTGGGATGAGTTGGGCGGTTTTATTTTTTGTTCCACCTTATTTCTGTATGCCATACACCGAATCATTGGGATCCGTAAAGTGCGTGAGTATCTGGATCAGGAGCGATTTAGCGTTATTTCGACCTACCGGAGCCATATCATTTTCTACGGGGCCATCGCAGGTGTGGGGAGCTTGTATTTTTTTCTGCAATTGGAGTGGTCTCTACAGGTGTTTATTGTGTTGCCGGCCTTGATTTCTGTTGGGTACGCCGTGCCCCTGCTAGGTGGGAAAACGCGGCTTAGGGATTTACATTTTTTGAAGATTTTTCTTATTGCCATTGTATGGGCATGGGTAACCGTTTTGTTACCTGCGGTTCAGGAAGACCAACTGGGACAGTGGGCTACCTGGGCGATGAGCCTGGAGCGCAGCTTGTTCATTTTTGCTATTACCTTACCTTTTGACATACGGGATTTAAAAGTCGATAAACGCAGTAATGTCAAAACCATTCCTCATTTTTTAGGAGTGAAAGGGTCGGTTTATCTTGGAATCGCCTCGACTATCCTGGCCCTGTTTACCGCTTTGGCTTTGTACCAGTTATCGATCTATTCCCTTTTATTTTTTATTGGTTTGAGTCTGTCTTATGTTATTACCGCTCTGGTAATCTTTTATTCCCAAAAGGTAAGGCACGACTATTATTTTTCCGGATTGACTGATGGATTAATGTTAATTCAGTTGCTGGCGGTTTGGATTATCTTTTTATGAATGTCCCTTCCGCATGAGCCCGCGCTCCAAATCCGCACTCGAACGGACCGCTATCCTGTGTGATAGAGATACGATCGCCTTTATGCGAAAAGTAGAGGATGCACGGATCGCCCGGACCGTCGATTACTTTATTAAAGACTCCTGAATTACCCTCGTAGGTAGCTTCATTTAAGATCACGCCTACATGGCCACCTCTTACCACGCTGATGCCAAAATGAAAGGTGGAGTCGGTTACATGACCAATGATAAGCTTTCCGCCTTCATATTCTCCATTCATATCCCAGGTCCCTCTCCAACCCACCTTGTCTGGGCGGGAATTGCTTTTTTCAAGAACTTCATATTGGAGAACCTTACTACTATCTGCATTTTGCCAGGTACCCTCAAGATGAGTTGGATCGGAAAAACTCCCTTTAAATTTTCCGGTGGCGTCATAGTCGGTATATTCCCTTAACACAAACGATTCATCCAGCTGCAATTCTCCGATCAAATCTATGGGCTCCCCCACTTTTTGGTACATGTATTTTCCGTCAATAGTCCCATCCCCCCAACTCAAAAGGGTCATGGCAATAGGGTAATTCTCCCCGATACGGCCTTCATAATATTTAATAAACGGATCGGTACCAGAGACCAACTCTTGTTCTTTGGAAGGTTGGAGCTTGGGGGTAGAGGTACTATCTTGTTGCGGTTCTTCTTTTTTCTGCCCCTGCCGCTGCGTACAACTCATGGCCAGCAGTACTGCGAATGATAATAAAAGGATTCTTATGAGCATAATTTTTGACTTTCATTATTTCTGGTCCTCTGGATCTAGGGGCGTTGCCACCTAGTAATAGTTTATAAGGTATCAGTCCTTCAGACTGATGAATTTTATATTGATTGTCTGGTTGTCTGGAGCTAGGGGCGTTGCCACCTCCGCTGCACCTTTTCACCCCTGCACCGTTATACCCCTGAATCGCTGAACCGCTGAATCGTTGAACCGCTGAACCGCTGAACCGTTGAACCGCTGTACCCCTGCACCGTTGTACCCCATTTTCCTACCTTTCTTCAATTAACAATTCTTTCTCCACCTTTTTTCCTTCCTTTTCGTAGATCAATTTGTATTTGCCAGGTTGGATATAGTAGTGGCCGTTATCGGCTTTTTCGAGGCGGACTTCTTCGGCGCCTTCTCCCTGGGCGCGGGTAAGTTCACGCTCATAGCGTTTGACTAAACTTTCGTCTATCCTCAGGTCATACTCGGGGTATTGGATACCGGAGGTAACTTCGTAGCTTTTTTGAAACAGCGGAAGGTCTTCTTTGGTAAATAGGGTGATCAACACCCGGCCATCCGTTTTGACAAAAACCGGCAGCTTAATTTCAGGCTCGTAGTAATCCCGCCAGGAGGCGCTGCGGTTGCCCCAATAGCTGCTGAAGCGAACCTTATTGACATCAAAAGCGTGGAGGGTTGCTTCCATCAGTTCTTTATTTAGCTGCTGCAAGTGGCTCACATCGGCGATGTAAATAGACCGGCCATGAGTGCCAACCACCAGGTCTTTATCTCTGGAGTGAATTACCAGGTCGTGAACGGGTGCAGCGGGCAGGTCTTTATTCATGAGCATCCAATTGGCACCTTTGTCTAAAGAAACATACAACCCATGATCGGTACCCAGATATAAGATATTGGGATTTTCAGGGTCTTCTTTTATTACATTCACCGGCTCCTCGGGCAAGTAATCTTCCGCTAACCGCTGCCAGGTAGCTCCATAGTCATCTGACACGTAGGCATAAGCAATGAAGTGATCCCAGCGATATCCATTGAGGGTAGCGTAAACGGTACCTTTATCATGTCGGGATGCCTGCACTCTGCTCACCCACATATCCTGGGGCAGATCATCTGAAATACGCTGCCAGGAGTGGCCGGCGTCTTTGGTGACATGGATATATCCGTCGTCGCTGCCCACGTAGATCAATCCGAATTGCAGGGGCGATTCGTGTACGCTCGTTAATGTTCCGTAGGGCACATCGCCTTTTAATCCTCCTTGAGTGAGGTCTTCAGAAATGATCTCGAAAGTATTTCCCTGATCAAAAGAGCGGTGTAGGAAATTGGATCCCATGTAGAGGATATCCTGATTATGAGCAGAAAGGTGGATGGGTGTTTGCCAGTTCCATCGGAATGGGCGGTCTCCCAATTCGTGTTTAGGAGTGATGTAAGTTCTTTTACCTGTTTGTTGGTTGATGCGGTAGTAATTGCCAAATTGAAAGCCGGTGTAGACCGTCGGGTTATCGCGGGTATCTACTTGTACCTGCATGCCGTCGCCACCCATCAGAAAATCATAAGGGTAATCGCCGCTGCTATGCCATCCCGTGCCGCCGCGGTAATTGCTGGGGCCTACCCAGACGCCATTATCCTGAAGGCCTCCATACACCCGGTAAGGTTTTTCCATATCTACTTCAACCGAATAGAATTGACCGACAGCTGGCGAATTGCACTTAAACCAGTTTTCTCCGTCATTGTAGGAAATATTGACGCCTCCGTCATTACCGATGATCAGGTGGCCTTCCCTTTCCGGATTGATCCAGATGGAATGATGATCGGCATGTACATTATCGCCATTGATGGAAGTAAAGGTCTTTCCACCGTCATCCGAGCGAAGAATAGGGACTCCCATAATATAGATCTTATCGGGATTGTAAGGAGCGATAGCAATTTGTCCAAAATAGTACCCGTAAGAGTTATAAAGACTATTCAAATAGCCTTCGTGCGTCTTTTCCCATTTTTGTCCGCCATCCGTTGATTTATATACTTCAGCTCCGATGACCGGCGTATCGAAAAGCAGGCTGTTGGCATCTTCCAGGTATTCAGCAAGAGCTGCCGGTTTGATTTTGTTGGTTTCAACCATTTTCATCACCTTTTCTGCGGTGTATTTCTCGGGAAAATTATTGCCTTTCAAGAACGTTTCCAGGGCTTCTTTCTCCAGCTTTAGGAAAGCAGATTTTTCCATGGTTTTAAAGTCGTTCTTTACTAATTCCTCCTTTTCATCTTCGTCCTCTTTGGGCCGGCGGTTGTAATTATCGATAATGGTATAGAGTATGGGGTTTCCATCCTGATACACGAGGTTTAGGCCGATACGTCCAAGCCCTTCGCCTGTGGGTAATCCGCTCTTTGGGGTGGATAATAAGGTCCAATTGACCCCGCCATCTGTACTCTTATAAATTCCACTACCATTGCCGGCTTCGACGAAATTCCAGCTTCTGCGGCTTCGCTCCCACGTAGCGGCATAAAGCACGTCCGGATTGTTGGGATCAATAATGAGATCTACCGCTCCGGCATTATCATTGACAAATAGCGTCTTTTTCCATGTTTTTCCGCCATCTGTCGTTTTGAAAACGCCCCGCTGGCTATTGGGCGAATAAAGATGACCAAGGGCAGCTACCCAGAGTGTATTGGAGTCGGTAGGGTGTAGAATAATTCTTCCTATGTGGTGAGTTTCGGCCAGTCCCATATGTTCCCAGGTCTTGCCCTCATCAGTGCTTTTGAAAACCCCTGCTCCTGCATAGGAAGAACGGCTTGAATTCACTTCACCCGTTCCTACCCAAATGGTGTTATTTTTCCAATTGACGGCAATATCGCCAACAGTCATCACTACTTCATTATCAAAGATAGGGGTGAAAAGGGAGCCGTTACTTTCAGTCTTCCATAATCCGCCGGAGGCATAACCCACATAAAAAATGGTGGGATCTTCCGGATGGACGGCCAGGTCGACTACCCGTCCGCTAAAAACGGTTGGACCAATTGACCGGAAGGGGATATCGTCGACCAAGGATTGTTCTTTCAGGGCTGTTCGTTTTTCCATACTCTCCATCCGTATTACAGCAGGCGTATAGTTGTGCGGATTTTTCTGTGCTTCGAGATAAACGGTGAAAAGGGTAAAACAAAGTAGCAGGCTAAGTCTCATTGCTTAAGTTTTGATTTGTGTAAAGATGGTTTAAACTTAGTAAATTATTTTATAATGGCATAATGGTAAAAGGACAGGTCCTGGCGTGGATGTTAGAACCAGTAGAAAACGGTTTAATATAGGTTCCGACGTGGACGTCAGAACCAGCAGGTGAAAACGGTTTAATATAGGTTCCGACGTGGACGTCAGAACCAGCAGGTAAAACAAAAAGGCCCGCGTGTTGACGCGGGCCTCTATTAGGTATAAGTAAGTCCTATTGAAAGGATCGAAAAAATCGTGGTTTAGTTAATCCAATTTATCTCCTTTTTCGTTTGATTTGTCTTTGAAATTATCCATGTTGAGTTGGATGTTTTGGAGGTCTTCCAATTTGATGGCGCCTTCGAGGCTTAGGAGGACAAACTCATCTGGCTCATTGACCATCATGACGGCGTTGCTAATGATACCATCTTTTTGCTGGGCATAGAGATTGACTTTGGTTTCACCATCTCTTACGGTCATCAATTCTTCAAAATTATCGCTTCTCAGACTGCTGATGAGGCCATTATATTCTTCTGGTTGTACCAGATTGCCTTCTTCCATGACCATTATTCTGAGTTTGGATACGTCTTTCAAAAAAGCTTCGCCAGAGTCTTCATCGATGTATTCGCTTGCCAGGTTAAGGACCCAGCCTTCCATGTTAATGTTGGTAACATTTTGTTGGTTCATGTATTTGTTGTAAAACGATTCGATATTTTTGTTTTGGGCAAATAATGCCAGGGGAGCTGCAAGAAGCAGCAACAAAATTAAATTTTTCATGATTGTACTTTTATTGGTTAGTTATTTAAGAAAATGGTATTTGATGGGCTTTTCAATTGACTTCGACACCTATCTGAGCAATAAAGTCCTTTGAAAAGTCTTTAGGTAACTCAATATTTTCGAGCTGTTCCATTTTGAGTTTAGATTTGATATTGACCAGGGCGAATTCGTTTTCTTCGCTGGCGATGATGAGGATATTTTTAATTTTACCTTTCTTTTGGCGCATGAAGATGCCTACATTTTCTTTACCGTCTCTTATTCTCATCAATGTTTCAAACCCGTCCTCTTTTAAGCTGGCCATTAGTTTATTTACCCTTTTTGGGTTTTTTATGCCCTCGTCTTCCGAAGTCAACACTCTTAATCCTTTAAAGCTTTCAAGTAAGAGTAATTCAGAATTCGTCAGGTTCTTAGTTTCGCCACTGAGTCGAAAGCCAAATTTGACCAGCCATCCGGGTAGTCTTATTCCTGTTGTTTCCACCTCTTTCTTCGTCTGACGGATAAATTGATTGACCGATCTGGTTTGTGCAACAGCTGTTAACGAAATGGTCAGGAATAAGAAAATAAGTATATTTTTCATGATTAAACAGGTTGAAAAAGGTGGTTATAGTATTTTGAATTTATTTGGCTCCTTTTTGATTTTTCTTTTGCTCTTCAATTACATCTTCGAGTTCTTCCAGTCCGTCAACATCAATATCTAGTCCATCGGCTATCTGAGAGAGTTTGTTGAGATTGATATTGCCGGTAAAGCTAAGCATCACGAATTCATCTTCCTCGCCGACAAAGAGCAGCAATTCGCTTATATCGTCCCCATTCTTTTTTACTAAAAACTGCATGGCTTCCTGAGTGCCTTCGCGGACATTCATCAGCATCTCGTAGTCTTTAGTATTTACGGTATTGATAAATTCTTTGTAATACTTTTGAGGATTCACCTCGGTGGTCAAGATTCGAAGTCCTTGCAGCCCGGCCATGGCTTCCTTCAGTTCAGGATCATCCTCACCAGCCATGTTGCCGATCATCTGAAACATCATCGGACTTATATACACCACGGTGAAGTTCTCATCATTCAAATATTTGTCAAAGTAAGTTACAATCGCGTCATTTTGTGCCTGCAACGGAAGTAGCGGGGCAAGAAATGACAGCATCAGAAATAGGATTTTTATGTTTTTCATGTGTTGAAAATTAAAAATGAAGTATGAAATTTTATGTAGTCAAGTTGTCCAATAGTCCTGAAAATTGTTGAAAGTCAAGTTGCATCTTTGATGATGGTACCTCTATTTTCGAATAATAGTCTGCACCCCTGTACCGTCAGATTGTGCAAAAACTCACTGTGAACATTGATGAGCGATGTCAGT
>CAZHOV010000067.1:0-28695 GCA_964534315.1 uncultured Saprospiraceae bacterium
CCTGAACCCCTGAAACCCCGAAACCCTGCACCCCTGAAACCCCGAAACCCCGAAACCCCGAAACCCCGAAACCCCGAAACCCCGTTAATATAATATTTCTTACCTTTGTGTCTATTTTGTAATAAGAAGAGTTGATTTTTTCAAATCATTCTGTTATAATACCTGTTTATTAGGTCAAAGTAAATTTTTTAAGAATACAATATATCTATGTTTGAGAGTTTAAACGAACGGTTAGAAGGTGCCTTTAAATCGATTAAGGGAGAACGGAAACTTACAGAAATCAACATTGCTCAGTCGGTAAAAGAGATCCGTAGAGCTTTGGTGGCAGCTGATGTAAATTATAAAATTGCTAAGGAATTTACAGATAAGGTAAAAGATGAAGCGCTTGGTACGCGGAATGTCCTGAAGTCGGTAAAACCTGGCGAGTTGATGATTAAGATCGTTCAGGATGAGCTGGCCCAACTTATGGGGGGAGAAAGCGTCGGTGTAGACCTAAGCGGTAAACCCAGTATTATCCTTATTGCAGGGCTGCAAGGTTCTGGTAAGACCACCTTTTCGGGTAAATTGGCCTCCTTTCTTAAAAACAAACGAACAAAAAAGCCGCTGTTAGTGGCTTGTGACGTTTATCGACCTGCAGCGATTGATCAGATCAGCGTATTGGGAGAGCAAATAGGCGTACCAGTATATAAGGAAGTCGATAATAAAAATCCCGTTGCTATTGCGTTGAATGCGATTGAACATGCCAAGCAACATGGTTTTGATGTAGTTATAGTGGATACAGCAGGACGTCTGGCAGTAGATGAAGAGATGATGACGGAGATTTCCAATATCAAAAAGGGTATTCAGCCGAATGAAACGCTCTTCGTAGTCGACTCAATGACCGGGCAAGATGCAGTGAACACAGCGGATGCCTTTAATCAACAGATCGATTATGACGGGGTGGTATTAACCAAGCTAGATGGTGATACCAGAGGCGGAGCCGCCCTTTCCATCAAATATACAGTCGGCAAACCCATTAAATTTGTAAGTACAGGTGAAAAAATGGACGCCCTGGATATCTTTTATCCTGAACGAATGGCTCAGCGAATTCTGGGAATGGGAGATATCGTCTCTTTCGTAGAAAAAGCACAAGAACAATTTGATGAGAAAGAGGCAAAACGACTGGAAAAGAAAATCCGAAAAAATAAATTTGATTTTAATGATTTTCTGGGACAACTCAATCAAATCAAAAAAATGGGGGACATTAAAAGCCTCATGGGGATGATTCCAGGCATGGGTAAATTGACCAAAGATCTGGACGTTGATGATAAATCCCTTAAACGAATCGAAGCCATCATTCAATCCATGACTCCCGAAGAACGCAGCAAACCAGATATTCTAAATATGTCCCGCAAAAAAAGGATTGCTCAGGGCTGCGGTCGCAATGTCCACGAAATCAATATGTTTATCAAACAGTTTGATCAGATGCGCAAAATGATGCACAAATTAAGCTCAGGTAAAGGAATACCCGGAATGGCCGGAATGCCGGGTATGGGAGGTGGACGTCGACCCAAAAGACGCCGTCGCTAAACGAACCGTCCCTTTTATACAATCTGACAAGTTACTGACAAGAAATCCCTATTTTTTTATTAAAATGGAAAAGTTCCCTACTTTTGGTCCTTAAATAAAATCAGCTTATACACCTGCTAATGAAAAAATTTCTACTTGTTTTTTTAGGATTAATCCTTTGTTATTCATTTGTTGAAGCCCAGACAGGAAATATTAGAGGAAAAGTATTTGAAAAATCTACCGGAGAACCGGTAATGTTTGCTACCGTAGTAATCGAAGGAACTACCAACGGTACCAATACCGATACAGAAGGGTTTTTCAACCTCAGCGATTTGCCTGTAGGCGATTATTCTATCGTTGCAACTTTTATCGGCTATGATACGGCACGGGTGGATGTACAGGTTAAAG
The DNA here is from genome assembly GCA_964534315.1 of uncultured Saprospiraceae bacterium. Lineage (GTDB taxonomy): Bacteria > Bacteroidota > Bacteroidia > Chitinophagales > Saprospiraceae > CAZHOV01. The sequence goes on from CAZHOV010000067.1 coordinate 1,957, forward strand.
AAGGAGGTATCGAGTTTGTCAACCTCTATATGGAAGAATCCGGAATCAGCCTTACCCAAATCGATATTACCGGAGAAAAAGCTCAAGCCCGATCGGAAGTGCAAGTGTCGAAAGTCACCATCTCTCCCCGTGAAATTAATGCCCTCCCTTCTATTGGCGGACAACCTGATATCGCGCAATATTTGCCTGTTTTGCCGGGTGTCATCTTTACAGGAGATCAAGGGGGACAACTCTATATACGCGGTGGATCCCCGGTGCAAAACCTGGTGCTACTCGACGGAATGACCATCTACAATCCGTTCCACTCTATTGGATTCTTTTCCGTTTTTGAGACTGAAGCCGTTCGAACAATAGATGTTTTCACCGGAGGGTTTAATGCAGAATACGGAGGTCGAGCCTCTGCTGTCATCGATATCAAAATGCGTGAAGGAAATAGAAGACGCTTTTCCGGCATCGCTTCTGTTAATCCCTTCCAGGCAAAAGCAGTACTAGAAGGGCCTATCATCAAATTGAAAGAAGATGGAGATGGCGGAAGTGTTTCCTTTATCCTTTCCGGAAAGACCTCCCTAATCGATCAAACTTCTAGATACCTCTATCCTTACGCAGTAGACACTGCCCTTTTTACGGTTGGAGTCGATAATCCGGACCCGGTCGAACCTTCAGAGGTTGGACTTCCCTACAAGTTTACCGATTTATACGGTAAACTGTCTTTCGTTGCGGGAAATGGCTCTAAATTCAATCTGTTCGGGTTCGATTATTCCGATCGACTGAATTTTCCGAGTCTCGATCTAGACTGGGATGCCTTTGGTGCCGGTATGAATTTTACCATTGTACCACCCGCTTCTAAAAGTATTATTGGTGGATTGATCGCCTTCTCTGACTACAATTTGTCGCTGCTTGAAGGAAATGAATCGCTTCCGCGAACCAGTCGAATCAATAATTTTACGGCAGGTTTCGATTTTACCTTTTTCGGAAATGAAAGTGAAATTAAGTATGGATTTAATTTTAGCGGGATGACTACCGAGCTTGGCTTTAGGAATTTCCTTGGATTTACCCTCGAACACCGGGTGAATACTACCGAACTCGCTGGCTTTTTTAAATACCGTAAAAAGTTCGGAAAACTGGTCATAGAACCCAGTATTCGCCTCCAAGTATATGCATCCCTGTCAGAGTTCTCTCCCGAGCCCCGGTTGGGACTGAAATACAACGTCAATGATAAATTCCGTTTGAAATTTGCCGGAGGAGTTTATTCTCAAAACCTGATCAGTACCTCTCGAGAATCTGATGTCGTTAATTTGTTTATCGGCTTTATCACCGATCCTCAGGAAACCTTTCAAGATACGGAAGGAAATGACGTTGACCACCGACTTCAGAAAGCTAATCACGCTATTTTCGGAGCAGAGATCGATGTGACGGAAAAAATTTCTATCAATATCGAACCTTATTATAAGGATTTTACGCAGTTGGTACTCCTCAATAGAAATAAACAGTCAGAACAGGAATCTGACTATGCAACAGAAACCGGAGAAGCTTATGGTATTGATTTTTCTGGTAGCTATTCCGAAAGACAACTTAGCCTCAACGCTTCTTACTCTTATGGTTTTGTCAAGAGATTTGATGGCGAGCAGACCTACTTTCCTATTTTTGATAGAAGACACAACCTGAATCTTTTAGGAACGTATACCTTTGGTAATGACTTGCAGTGGGAAGCTTCAGCCCGCTGGAATTTTGGTACGGGCTTCCCTTTCCGACTAGCCGAAGGGTTTTATTCCCTCTACAATCTCCTTGACGGAATTTCCACCGATGTCCGGACGGAAAATGCCGACCTGGGTATTGTCTTTACCGATGACCGCGATTCAGGGAGGCTTCCAGCGTATAGTAGATTGGATTTCTCATTGAAATATACTCAAAGGTTTTCTGATTACAGTAGCCTCGAGGCTGTTGTCAGCGTTACCAATGCACTGAACAGAGACAATATCTTTTTTGCTTATTTGGTGGAAAACCAGCGTATTAACCAATTGCCTATTCTTCCTAGTCTCGGATTGACCTTTAAATTTTAAATTTTTATTATGAAAAACCTTCTACTCCTACTGGCCCTTTCTTTTTGTTTCCAAATCACTTTCGGACAAATAAAATTTCCAAAAGGCTTTGAAGAAGGGGAGATGGATGATTGCGACGATTACATCGACTTTTATCAAAATTATCCATTTGATGGGAGTAGCTTAGTGCCTCCTACACTCCCGGTGCGTTCGATCGGAGAATGGGAGGAACTAGAAGCGATTGTTGTTTCCTGGAATAACGTTAGTTGGTTTTACCCCCAGACGCTGGCAGAAATTATTCGCTATGCCCAGGATGAAAGTAAGGTCATTGTTGTCTGCAGCAATGCTACTATCGCCGCCAATCAAATTGAAGGCTATGGCGTTGACCTTAGTAGTAACGTCGAATTTCTCGAAGCTCCATTCAATTCAGTTTGGCATAGAGATTATGGTGGAAATGCCTGTTATCTGAATGAAGTAGATTCCCTCGTCTATGTCGACTGGACCTATAACCGCTGCCACCGACCTCAAGATAATGTGGTGCCACATGTAATTGCTGATTACCTCGACATTCCATTCTATACCAATACCAGTGAAGAATACGGACTGGTAAATACAGGAGGTAACTTCATGTCGGATGGACTCGGTACCGGTTTTTCTTCTAAGCTGGTTATCCAGGAAAACCTTCCCGGAAATAGTTTCGGCATCGGCCCGAATGACGAAGATGAAATCGATGCCATCATGAATCAATTTATTGGAATTGACCGCTATATCAAAATGGAAACCCTCCCTTATGATGGAATCAATCATATCGATATGCATATGAAATTGTTGGATGAAGAAACGATCATGGTGGGAGAATTTCCGCAAGGCGTATCTGATGGCCCACAAATAGAAGCTAATATTCAGTATGTATTGGATAACTATAAGTCATCCTTCGGTACGGATTATAAAATCGTACGGATTCCTCAACCGCCATGCGCCAATGGTCTATACCCGCCATCCTGCTCCTCCGGCGCCGAATACAGAACCTATACAAATGCACTGTTTGTCAACAAAACTATTTTAGTACCCATTTATGATACGCCCATGGATGACGAAGCGCTGGATATCTGGGAGCAAGCTATGCCAGGGTATAATATTGTTGGTATTGACTGCCAGGCGATCATTAATGCAGGAGGGGCTATTCATTGCATAACTAAAGAAGTGGGTGCCAAAGATCCGCTTTGGATCGTTCACCAACAAGTGGATTCCACTTGTTCTGGCGAAACCACCCTCATCGAAGCCTCTATTAAACATCGAGATGGAATCAGTAATGCAGAACTCTTTTACACCACTGATCTGAATGCAGGCTATGAAAGCGTGGCAATGACAGATGACGGAAATGATCAGTGGTCTGCTTCTATACCGGAGCAGGAAGATGGAACAACCCTATATTATTATGTAAATGCAGAAGCCACCAGCGGAAAGACCATCTCCCGGCCCATTACCGCTCCTGAAGGCTATTGGGAAACTACCGTTTACGATTGCCTGGTGATCAACACCGAAAGTGTGCAAAATACGACAACCGCACACATGGATCAAGTCTATCCCAACCCGGCCAACGCCATCACCGCCATCCCCGTCAATGCTTCCGAACCCTTGGAAGGAATCATTACCCTAAAAGATGTGCTGGGAAGAACTTTACAGGTAATCCACCAGGGGCCCATCCCCGCTGGAACATCTAACTACTTTATCCACGCCAATCACTATGAGCCGGGCACCTATTTTATCCAATTTACCACCGAACAAGGCGCCCAAACCCAAACGCTGGTGATTAAGTAAGGAAAAAAAACAATGCTCTCCAAGAATAAAGTTTGGTGGTTCAAACCACCAAACTTTATTCTTGAAGTATTTTTTCCTGAAAATATCTACGGGTTTAAAAATAAAATTCCTCATTCCCCATTCCCCATTGCACATTGCACATTGAATATTGCACATTGAATATTGCACATTCCTCATTGCACATTGAATATCACCTTTCGTCCAAAACTTCATTCAATTTATCCAATTCATTGAAAACTTTACCATTAAATCTGTTATTTAGTGCTTCTATTCCATAATAGTAAAGTATGATAGATTTAAGAGACATCCATAAATCCTATACGACCGATTTCACAGAGCTAAAGGTGCTTAAAGGAATCGATTTGGTCGTGGAGCAAGGGGAATTTGCGTCCATTATGGGGTCTTCAGGCTCCGGAAAATCGACGTTGTTGAATATTATAGGGATGTTGGATGACTATGATAAGGGCATCTATGAACTCGATGGTACCTTAATTAAGCATCTGAGTGAAAAGCAGGCAGCACTCTACAGAAATCGCTTCATCGGTTTTGTCTTTCAGTCTTTTAATCTTCTTACCTTCAAAACAGCACTTGAAAATGTGGCCTTACCCTTGTATTATCAAAAAATTCCCCGCAAGAAAAGACAAGATCTGGCGCTTGAATACCTGGACCGGGTAGAATTAAAAGACTGGGCACACCATTATCCCAATCAACTTTCAGGAGGGCAGCAGCAACGGGTGGCTATCGCGCGGGCACTGATCGGGCAACCCAAAGTAATCCTGGCAGATGAGCCTACCGGAGCCCTCGACTCTAAGACCTCCCAAAGCGTGATGTCCCTTTTTAAACAAGTTAATGATGAAGGAATTACAGTCTTGATTGTTACCCACGAAGATGATATTTCAAAGATGACGAACCGAATTATCCGCCTCAAAGACGGGCATATTGAAAGTTCATAACCTGATCCTAAAGTGACTTTTTAAGCACTCCATAATTTGAATTTATGTTTGACCTCGATAAATGGCAGGAAATATTCAACTCTATACAGCGGCATAAGCTTCGTACCGCACTTACGGCCCTTGGCGTATTCTGGGGGATATTCATGCTGGTTATCCTCCTTGGGGCTGGGGAAGGTTTGCAAAATGGAGTGAAATATATGTTCAGAGATGATGCAACCAATAGCCTTTGGATCAGACGAGGGGTTACGTCTATGCCGTACAAAGGATTACCGAAGGGTAGGAGAGTGCAATTTACTAATGAAGATTTTGATTTTCTGAAGGAGCAGGTTGAAGAGATTGAGCATATCACCGGACGCTATTACATTCCGGGAGGAGATCAGGTCATAACCTACAAGCAAAAGTCATTGGCTTATCCTGTTAGAGCCGTCCACCCTGGTCATCAGTTCCTCGAAAATACGCAGGTCGTAAATGGAAGATATATAAATGATACCGATCTATCAACCTACAGGAAGGTAGCGGTAATCAGTCAGGATACCAAAAGAGATGTTTTTGGAAATGATGAGGCAATAGGTAAAGATATCAATATCGGCGGTACCTCTTATACAGTAGTAGGTGTTTATTTTGATACTGGTGGAGAATATGAAATGCGGGTGGTTTATGTTTCCATAACGACAGCACAAAAAATCTATTCAGGAACCAAAGAGATCCATCAGGTGATGTTTACTACTGGTGATTTATCACTCGAAGGCATGAAAGAGGTGGAAGGAGAAGTCAAACGGTTGCTTTCGGGGCGGTTGCAGTACGATATTAGAGACGAACGAGCCCTGTGGATCAATAACCGGGCAGAGGATTTCCAGGAATTTCAGAATCTATTTGCCATGATCAATGGCTTTGTCTGGTTTGTAGGGATCGGAAGTATCCTGGCCGGAGTGATTGGAGTAAGTAATATCATGCTCATCATTGTGAAAGACCGGACTAAAGAGATCGGTATCCGCAAGGCAATGGGCGCAACTCCCTATTCCATTGTTTCCATGATCCTGACCGAAGCGCTTTTTATTACAAGCTTGGCAGGTTATCTGGGATTGATCGTAGGGGTCGGATTTATTTCGTTGATGAGTAATATAAATGTAGAATACTTTAAAAATCCGGAAGTAAATATGGGCGTCGCTTTTTCCGCGGTCGTAGTATTGGTAGTGGCTGGACTATTGGCAGGACTTATGCCTGCCCTGCAAGCCGCCCGTATCAATCCCGTTGTTGCTATGCGCGCAAAATGATAATATTTATTACTATTAGTTAGAAACTATTACTCATTCTTGTACTGAAATACGTCCACATTATTCATTACTCATTGTTAATTGCAATAGCATGTTTGACCGGGATAAATGGCAGGAAATTTTCGGGACGATGCGCAAAAATAAATTGCGCACCGGGCTGACCGCCTTTGGGGTGTTCTGGGGTATTTTTATGCTCATCTTTATTCTCGGTATGGGAGCAGGGTTAAAAAATGGCGTATATCTCAATTTTGACCAGCAGGCAAAAAACCTGATGTACGTATCGCCAAGGCCTACTTCAATGCCATACATGGGCTTCAATGCAGGGCGCCGACCCCGGTTTACCATTGATGACATCTATGCGCTGCAAAAGAATATCCCGGAACTTGATAAAATTGCTCCAAGACTTTCTATCAACGGACCCATACGCTATAAAGGCGAAGGTGATGATTGGGAGATCAGGGGAGAACTGACCGATATGATCAATATGGAGGCCCTAAGGTTATATGAAGGCCGCTATATAAACCCTATTGATGTTGAAGATGCCCGCAAAGTGGCAGTTATCGGGAAACGTATCCGGCAAGTCCTGTTTGGTGGAGAAGATCCAATTGGGAAATATATACAGATCCGTGGAATTGAGTTCAGAGTAGTTGGCGTTTTTGGTCCGATTCAGGAAAAACCCTGGAGAGAGAGTGATTTGGAATCCGTAGTTATTCCGCTACCTACTATGTACAATTCCTTTGCCACCGGAAGACGTATTGATTATTTTGTTTGCTCTCCCATTGAAGATACTCCAGTAAGCGTCCTGGAGCAGGATGTCCGGTCTTTACTGAAAAAGCGGCATCATATCGCTCCGGATGACCCCCGGGGAGTAGGAGGCTGGAATCTGGAACAAGAATTTAATGAAATTAAGAATTTATTTATCGGGATCAATTCTTTTTTGTGGTTTGTAGGTATCGGAACGTTGATCGCCGGGATCGTTGGGGTGAGTAATATTATGCTGATTGTCGTGAAAGAGCGCACCAGAGAAATCGGGATTCGCAAGGCAATGGGAGCAACACCGGGTTCGATTATTAGTATGATCCTGACCGAATCGGTCTTTATTACTGCAGTTTCAGGCTATCTGGGAATGCTGGTCAGTACACTGATCATCTGGGGAGTCAACTCTTTGATGGTAGCTAATAATTTACAAACTCAGAACTTTGCCAACCCTGAGGTCAATCTGTCGGTCGGGATAGGTGCTATCGTAGTGCTGATTGTGGCCGGAACACTTGCCGGGTTAATTCCCGCTCTGCAGGCTGCCCGGGTAAATCCTGTCAATGCACTGAAAGATGAATAGTAACCAGTTAGCATATGGTTTATAAAAATTCGATTTATTTAAACACCGAAATATGAAAAACAGAGGTTGTCTTATTGGTTTAATAGCTATTGTGGTAATTGCTTCAATAGGATTGGGCTATTACTTTTATTCGAAAAATGCGCCCGCTGATACCTCTGCCGAGGTGGAAAAACCGGTCGTCACCGATATCGTTGAAAAATCTGTAGCTACCGGCTCCATAAAGCCCAGAAAGGAAGTCAATGTCAAACCTCAGGTATCCGGTGTGGTTGACGAATTGTATGTAGAGGCAGGTCAGATCGTGGAGAAAGGGCAGCGGTTGGCCAAAATCAAATTGGTTCCCAGCGAGGTCAATATCAATAATGCAAAATCTAGTGTAGAATTGGCTCGTATTCGCTATCAGGAAGCATTGAGGGAATTTGAACGCCAAAAGGAGGTGGCTGATAAAAATCTGGATGTTGAAAATGCAAAGGTGAATTATGAAAATGCGCTTCAGGAAGAACAACGCTATAGAGACCTCTTTGAAGAAGGAATGATCGCTCAACAAGAATACAACCGGTATCAACTCGATCTCAATGTCCGACTTGCCGAATTCGAAAATGCCAAGATCAGAGCCAAAAATAACCTGAAGCAATTTAAAGCAGATGTGGATATTCGAAAGCAGGAGTTGGATGCGGCCATTAATAACCTGGAGTTGCTTAGAGAAGGGGCTTCCAAAAATTCCAGACAAGTCGCTAATGTCGTTACTTCCACGGTAGCAGGTATGGTGTTGGATGTGCCGGTAGAAGAAGGTACCTCTGTTATCGAACGTAATAACTTTAATGAAGGAACAACCATTGCCACTGTGGCAGATATGAATTATCTGATCTTTGAAGGTATGGTGGACGAAGCAGATGTAGGAAAAATAAAAGAAGGCATGGATTTGATCCTTACCGTAGGAGCGATTAATGATCAGAAATTCACAGCAAAACTGGAATATATTTCTCCGAAAGGAGTGGATGAAAATGGGACCGTAAAGTTTGAAATCCGCGCTGCCCTTGACAAAACAGAAGACGTTTTCCTAAGAGCCGGTTATAGTGCAAACGCGGATATTATTCTTAACAAAAAGGAAAGTGTAATCGCCATTAAAGAACGGGATGTGCTATTTGAAAAAGATACAACCTTCATCGAAGTGAAAAACGGCAGCGGCCAGTTTGAAAAGAAATTAGTGACGCTGGGTCTCTCTGACGGCGTGCAGATCGAAGTGGTTAAGGGCATAGACACCAACGCAATGGTAAAAGTTCAGAAAAAGCTGTAGGAATAAGGGTCAGAATTTTTCCAAATGCTGATATACTAAGTTGATGGGCAGCCCCATGACATTAGCGTAAGTCCCCTCAATTTTGGAAACCTTGCAGAGTCCGGCCCATTCTTGTATGCCGTAAGCACCCGCTTTGTCAAAGGGTTGGCAAGTATCGATATAATAGTCCATTTCCTCTTCGGTAAAGGTGTCCATAGATACATCAGACAGGCCTGTAAATACCTCTTTGTGGTCTTCGGAGAGTAGGCATACGCCGGTGTATACCTGATGTATATTTCCGGATAGGTTGCGTAAAATGCGCTTTGCATCCTCCTTATCAGCAGGTTTTTCGTAAATGACCTCATCCAATACGACAATACTATCGGCGGCCAGGACAATCACTCCTTTTTGGAGAAGGGCTCTGGCCGCTTCCGCTTTTTTATTAGCTAGAAAAGCAGCTACCTCCTTGGCCGGCATCTCAGCGGGATACGTTTCTTCAATGCCGACAGGTTTTACGATAATATCAAAGCCGGCCTGTTCAAGTAATTGTTTCCGCCTAGGCGATTGGGAAGCCAGAATAATTTTGTAGGTCTTATTTATCATGGTCAATTGATTTAATTATCTGATTTACAGTGGTTTATTGGGGTTTAAGAAGAAAAGTTGGAGCGATTCAATATAATATCAGGTTATTTCCTTATATTCCATGAACATATTTTCATGTATTTGCGTTTACCAAGTTAGTTTGAGAAAATAATACCATAGCGGAACCATAAATACTGATTCATTTCCTTTTTCCGCTGTAAAAATAAATTTTATGAAAGAAGAAACAACTAAAACCTATGTTCATAATGATGAGGAAGCTCAGCGTCTTGAACGAATAGCTTATATTTTAAAAACAGTAGCCCATCCAATACGTCTGGGAATTATCAAACTGTTGGAGGTGAATCCGCGCATGTCCGTATCTGATCTTTGTGAAAATCTAGGTACAGAACAATCCCTGACATCCCATCATCTTCAAAATATGCGGCTTAAGGGGTTGCTTAGCGTAAAAAGAGAGGGTAGGAGTATGATGTATTCTTTGAAAGAGCGGGATGTTTCTTTGATCATTGACTGTCTTGATAATTGTCAGTGCAATATGTAGTGTTTTTTTGATAGCAGTCCCTTTGAAAGATAGTTACAAAAAAATTGGGAATCTGAGATTCGTTCATCTCAGATTCCTTTTTTCATCTTTCTTCTGATAACATGAATTTATTATCATATATTTGTAAGTAAATTTAAAAGAACTACTGATGGGTATATTTAGAAAAGGTAGCAAGCTTTACAGTATTTTTGGTTTTAAGTGTCCAAAATGCCATGAAGGATCTTTATTTGAAACCGGAACATTTTCTTTTTCAAAGCCTTTTGGTATGAATAAAAACTGCTCTGTTTGCGGGCAGGACTTTGAGCCAGAGCCTGGGTTTTATTATGGGGCTATGTTTATCTCCTATATTTTTATGGGCTGGTTCTGTTTAGGGTTTATTGCGCTATTGCATTGGGGGATAGGTTGGAGCCTTGAAGCGTCTTTTGTGGCGCTTATCGCCTTTTACGTACTGTTTTTTGTAGGGATTTTCCGTTTGGCCAGGGCCATCTGGATCAATATAAACGTTAAATATGATCCGAAAAAAATACAACAAACGCAATCTTAGAATAAACGTAAAATTTTAATCATGGATTTTAAAATAACCAAAGAACTATACGAGGAGATCGCCAGGGAGATCCACAGCGATAGTAGTCCTGTTGGCATTGATGCGAAAAAAACGCATATTTTGATTCTTCATAAGTTACTGGAGATCGAAAAGCGCTTAGAAAAAATTGAACAACAATTAGAGTCCTAACGAATTGAATAAAAAAATGGTAGAATTAGATAAAACGAATATCCTTCAACTTATTAAGGATAATTTTCCTCAGATTGTAGATCTTGCCCTACAAGAAGAAATTGCTAAGGTCGGGAAGTTGATGACGTTTAAAGCAGGCGAGACAATTATGGATTATGGCAGCTATATTCGATTAGTTCCTTTGGTGCTGACGGGAAGTGTCAAAGTGGTAAGAGAAGACGATGAAGGAAGGGAGATCTTGCTTTACTATTTATATCCCGGCGAAACCTGTGCCAGTTCCTTTGTATGTTGTATGATGCATAAAAAGAGCTTTATTAAAACAGTAGCCGAAGATGATACGGAACTCATCGGGATTCCTATTCAATATGTTGATCAATGGATGAATAACTTTACCAATTGGAAGAACTTCGTCATGCAATCGTATGACAATCGCATCCTGGAACTCATCCAAACTATTGACAGTATAGCTTTTATGAAAATGGACGAACGCCTGTTAAAGTACATCTACGATAAGGCTGATGCCCACGATACAGACGTGCTGCAGGTAACTCACCAGGAAATTGCTTATGACCTGAATGCCTCCAGAGAAGCGGTATCCAGGTTATTAAAAAAACTGGAACAGCAAGGGATGATCAAATTGGGAAGAAATAAAATTGAGCTTTTGAGAATGTAGTGAGGAGACAGCCTCTTCCTGTGATAATAATCACTATGTATCCATGAGGACTTCCTTAACTTTGTGCTGTCTTACTCAATTTACCATCAAAAAAGTTTGTACCAATGAAGTTTCGACAATTTGTGCCAATGCTCGATTGGCTTCCCTCTTATAAAAAATCGAATTTAAAAGGTGATCTTTCAGCTGGTTTGACAGTGGGGGTGATGCTCATTCCTCAGGGAATGGCCTACGCCATGTTGGCGGGGTTAGATCCTATTTATGGTTTGTATGCATCTATCGTTCCGCTTTTATTATATGCTGTACTTGGAACATCGCGTCAATTAGCCGTAGGGCCTGTAGCCATGGTTTCCCTCCTGGTAGCAGCCGGGGTAGGTGCTATTACTTCAGATCCTGCCATGTATGTTTCTCTTGCGGTTTTGTTGGCCTTGATGGTCGGGGTCATTCAACTGGCAATGGGGGTTTTTAAGCTAGGTTTTCTGGTGAATTTTCTTTCTCATCCGGTCATCAGCGGGTTTACCTCAGCCGCTGCGTTGATCATCGGATTTAGCCAGTTTAAGCACTTACTTGGGGTTAATATTCCAAGAAGTAACTATGTACATGAAATTATTGGCAACGCTTTCGGGCAAATCGACCAGGTCAATATGATTACCCTGCTGATCGGGGTAGTCGCCATCGGCGTTATTTTGCTGATCAAAAAGAAGAAATGGCCTGTGCCCGGCCCCCTCGTCGCAGTTGTTTTTGGTGTGCTTGCTGTTTGGCTTATGGGGTTTGACGCGCAGGGTGTGAAAATTGTAGGCGAAGTACCTAAAGGTCTGCCTCCGTTGAGCTTGCCTATGATTAACCTCGAATATATACAACAATTGCTACCAACAGCACTTACCATTTCTTTTATTGGTTTTATGGAAAGTATTGCCGTTGCCAAAGCCGTTCAGGCCAAACACCGGAATTATAAAGTTATTCCTAATCAAGAACTTATCGCACTAGGGGTGGCCAATATTGGAGGTGCTTTTTTCAAAGCTTTCCCAACCACCGGAGGATTTTCAAGAACAGCAGTAAATGATCAGTCTGGTGCCAAAACAGGACTGGCTTCCATTATAAGTGTCTTCTTAATCGTCTTGACACTGCTTTTTTTAACCCCCTTATTCTACTATCTGCCCAAAGCGATCCTGGCATCTGTGATCATGGTAGCGGTTTTCGGTCTTATCGACATCAAAGAAGCCATCCACCTTTGGAAGGCCGACCGGACCGATTTCTGGATGTTGATTGCTACCTTTACCGGAACCCTTTTTCTGGGGATCGAGGAGGGAATCTTGATAGGCGTGGTCTTGTCTTTAGGCATGTTGATCTACCGCACTACCAGGCCGCATATTGCAGAGCTAGGTAAAATAAAAGGTAGCCGCTTTTACAAAAATGTCGAACGATTTGATGATCTGGAATCCAGAGATGATATCTTAGTTGTTCGTTTCGATGCCCGGCTTTACTATGCTAATATTAATTTTTTCAAAGATAAGATCGAACAATTCGTTGCTAAAAAAGGACCAAACCTAAAATTGGTGATTCTCGACGGTGAAAGTATAAACGGTGTGGATAGTAGCGCTATCAGCGCCTTAGAGGATGTCATCAGAGAATTGAATGAAAAGAGTGTTGCATTTAATTTGGTCGGTGTAAAAGGCCCCCTTAGAGATGCCTTCTACAAAAGTCATTTTATCGAAAAACTCGGCGAAGATCAATTCTTTATGACCATACAGGATGCAGTGGATGAATTCGATAATAAGAGTATTGCCCAAACTAAAGGGTATGTACTGCAAACGAATGAAGAGTAAGGATTTTTTTACAGGTATCCCGATCAAAAAAAAGTTTGAGGTGTTATACGTAGACAATAAATAGAATGTATTGATAGATAACTACGGAAGAAAAATTGACTACGTGCGGTTAGCCGTAACCGACCGCTGCAACCTGAGGTGCTTTTATTGTATGCCTGAGGAAGGGATCAACTACGTGCCCCGCAGAGTATTGATGACCTATGAAGAGATGGAACTTACCGTACGCCTGCTTGTCTCCATGGGAATTCGAAAGCTGCGGATAACGGGGGGAGAGCCTTTCCTCAGAAAAGACCTGGACCAATTCATGGAGCGGCTCGCTCAAATAGATCAACTTGAAAAAATTAACATCACCACCAATGGCACCCTGACTGCTCCCTATATTCCGCTTTTCAAAAAATGGCGTATCAATGCGGTTAATCTAAGCCTGGATACACTCGATAAAGACCGTTTTTTTGAAATTACCCGACGTACAGGCTTTGAAAAGGTAATGAAAACGTTTGACCTGCTGCTGACGCACCGCATTCCTACCAAAATTAATATGGTGGTCATGCAGGGCCGCAATATTGATGATATCATTCCGATGGTTGAACTAGCGCGCGACTATCCCGTTAGCGTCCGCTTTATCGAGGAAATGCCCTTCAACGGCGAAGGCAATCATTATCAGCAATTCGAATGGAATTACATTAAAATACTTGAACATATCAAGGAACACTATCCCGACGTGGAGAAAATTCCGGATCCGCCCCATTCTACTTCCTACAACTATCAAATTCCCGGATTTCAGGGAACATTTGGAATTATTGCCGCTTTTAGCCGCACCTTCTGCGGTACCTGCAATCGTATACGCATCACACCAAAAGGTATGCTGAAAACCTGCTTATACGATCAGGGGATTTTTAACATCAAAGAACTTATCCGTGCCGGCGCTTCTGATGACCAACTCAAAATGGCCGTGGCCGAAGCCATTGGCAACCGCGCTAAAAACGGCTTCGAAGCCGAACAACGTAGATTCGGAGGCCCCGCCAGCGAAAGTATGGCTACGATAGGCGGGTGAGGGACGAGTTTCCAATATCTATTATCGTCACCTTGTTACCCTGTTACCTCATCACCTTGTCTCTTTCGGTTATCCGATCCACCATGCGTATTACGAGTATGAGAATTAAGGGAATAATGGCCGGGTTAAACCCTTGCGGTAAGAAAGGGTAGGTAATGAGAAAGAATAAGCTACTAGCCAGGATTAGAATATAAATGATCCTTTTGAGCGGAAAAGACAGGTATTTTAGTACAAAAGGAAGAAGGAAATACACCGGATTGGCCCAAATGATGTTGAGATTCATTTTGGTGGTGACATGGTCGGTTCCCCACCACATAAACGTGATAAACAGGCCGATAAAACCAAAAAAGAAGAGTAAGAAGGTGTCTAAATACCGCAGAAAAACTAAGTCTCCGAAAAAACGGCTAACTAAAAGGATAAGAATACTAAGTAATAAAAAACAGTTGAAGGGAGTCAGTATCTGATTGTTTATTTCATTCTTCGTTTTTCCTTCCAGCACAACGATTTCTTCACCAATCAGCGGTTCACCTCTTTTATTTTTAAAAGGGAAAAGTTTTAAATTCCGGGCCAGCAGGTCGGGTAGGAACATTTGTTCTTTGTAGGTTGCGACTTTATCTGTTGGTAGGCCCATGAGAAGATCAATACCCAAATCGGTCCAGGGTATATGTTGGATATAAGGATCAATCAGATTGCGAAATGAAATTTTCCCCGATTGCTCCAGAGGTTGAAAAGGCTCGGGGCCGAGTACTGCTATCAATACGTCGATAAGCTTTGTAGCACAATTATCATAAAAAAAATCGTAAAGGTAATAGCGGTTTTCAGGTTTGTAGTTGTTTTCCAGGAAACGGAAAATAGCAACTATTTCTTCATAGGTCAAGTTGATCGGAATCTCCACTACCTGCCTTCCTTCACGTTTATAGGGCCCCATAAATTGCTTATAAGAAGAGATTCCAAGTTTGTAATTCAGCTTTCCACGGGTGAATTTCATATAAAAATTTGGGGTGTCGAAATCGAAGATACCGTAGTTGAAGGTAACGTCGATATCATAGATACTATCCTGTATCCGGAAGGCACTGTGGCCAAAGGCCGCATAAAGGTCTTCACCCGGCGCAGCAGATAAGATCGTCAGTCTGGCTTTGTTCGACAAACGCTGTCCGATTGAAACAGAGAAGACTCCGAAGAGCAAACTCGTCAGTAAAAACAGTTTGAGAAAACATTGATGCAAATTCATACTATCCAAAGGACTTATATAGAGCTACTAAGGTACGAAAAGAAACATCAGACCACATCGCTTTCTTGCTTTTTTTCTTGCTTTTCCCGGTGGTCAGCTGCCATGCTTTTTAAAATCCTGGAAGCAAACAAGAAATTCCAGGTTACGGTAAAAGGAAATACAAAAAAGGGATATACCCAATTCTCAAAAGTAAAGATCTCTTTATAGATAGAGAGCAACACCACCCCCAACCCCATAGAAGAAAGGTACACCAGGTAATACAGCGCCATCTTTTTTAGAGATAACGAACTCTTGAAGGTGTACTTACTATTCAAAACATAAGCAACCATAACACTACAAATATATACGCTAACGTAAGTGGGTATAAGAGGTGTTTTGAAATATTTTAGCAAAATAAAATTGGCGGTAAGACTAGCCCCGGTATAAAATACCCCCACCAGCGAAAACTTCATAAACTGTTCGGCAAGTTTTTGCAACTTGGGATAATCGTCCAGGAGTTTAAGAATTTTTTCTTTCAATCGCTTTTGGTATTTATGGCAGGCTGCAAATATCAGAAATAAATGGAGATCTACTGTTTATTCTGTTTGTTTTTTTTACTTAATGACCGGTATCCGTCTTTAAGATCAATAATTTCTTTAAACCCCATTTTATACAATTTTTTGGCAGCATAGGGACTTCGGTGAGCGGTATGGCAATAGATGAATACAGATTTGGCGGTATCCAGCCGCCTGGCTCTTTTCTTAAAATCAAATCCTATGTAACTGATATTTATAGCACTGTCAATATGCCCCCTGTAGAATTCAAAAGGGGTGCGCACGTCAATAATATATGGCTCATTGGTCGATTCAATCCGGGTCATAAACTCAGTAGCTTCTAACAGATGGACATTTTCTTTTTGATAGATTTTTTTTACTCTGCACCCTCCGATAAAGAATATGCTTAGAAAAGCAAACATCATTAGAAATAATATGAATACTACTCTTTTCATCTTGTTTGTTTTATGCTTTGGTTTTAGACTCGTATCTTTCACCCAATTTAGTGATTTATGAAAACAGATCTTCAAAAAGCCGTAATTGGTTGGGATGTCAAAAATTGGTCGAGAGCGCTGCGCTTTTGGTCCGATCACCTTCCTGATTATACCCACCCCCTAAAATGTCTTGAATTGGGCGGAAAAGAAGGTGGCCTATCACTCTGGTTAGCAAAACAAGGGCACGAAGTGATTTGTTCCGATCTTCAAAATCCGGGGGAAGCAGCACAACCTATCCATGAGAAATTCAAGGTTGCAGAGCTTATTTCTTATGCTGCGATCGACGCTACAGCCATCCCTTACCACGACCATTTTGATCTGATCGCATTTAAATCTATTCTTGGCGGAATAAGCCGAATGGGAAGGGATGAGAAAAAAACACACACCATGCAACAAATCCATCAGGCCTTAAAGCCCGGGGGGATTCTTCTTTTTGCCGAAAACCTGAAAGCCTCGGTGGTACATCAATTTTTCAGGCGTAATTTTGTAAAATGGGGAAAAAACTGGAATTATCTACAATTAGGAGAAATCGCAGAACTTTTAGATGTTTATGAGCATTGGGAGGTGCAAACTTTTGGCTATTGGGGGGCTTTTGGCAGAAGTGAGTCACAGCGAACCCTTTTGGCCTCGATTGATAGTTTGTTGAACCCGTTGACGCCCCCCTCAAGCCGTTATATCATATTTGGAATAGCCAAAAAAGAACCTTGATATGGAAATATTTGGAATAGACGTAGGAGGCTCCGGAATAAAAGGAGCTGTAGTCGATATTGAAAAAGGAGAATTAGTTACTGCCCGATATCGCATTCCTACCCCCGAATCTAAGCACCCTTATGAGATGGCCGCCTGTGTAAAAGATTTATTGGACTACTTTCACTGGGAAGGCCCGGTAGGAGCAGGGTTTCCGACAATTGTTGACGGTGGTATTTGTAAATCTCAAAGTAATCTCCATGCCGATTGGGTAAATGTTAATATAGAAGCATTATTTCAGCAATATACCGGGCATTCTTTCAAGGTGATCAATGATGCCGATGCAGCAGCAGTAGCAGAGCTCACGTATGGAGAAGCCAAGGATCAAGTTGGCCTGGTTATGGTTGTAACCATTGGCACTGGATTGGGCACAGGAGTCTTCTATAACGGTACGTTAATCCCGAACTTTGAGTTGGGACACCTTCACTATGAAAAGGGCGTACCGTGGGAATTCTATGCCGCCGATTCGGCTCGCAAACGCGAAGAACTTACTTATGAAGCGTGGGCTAAACGGTTTGATGAATACCTTCACCACCTCATCCGCTTGTTTTCTCCCAACCTATTTATCCTCGGTGGCGGAATCAGCAAAAAAATGGATCGTTTTAAAAAAGTTTTTACAGTAGATGTACCCGTTCTGCCCGCTAAAAATCTGAACCAGGCTGGTATCATAGGAGCTGCAATGGCGGCAAAAGAGCTGATTGATTAGATCAGATGAGACTTTTTTGAAAAAAAAGCTCATTTTTATAAAGTTTTATCAATACAACTCAATCTTTCTTTTCTATGATTAGATCTTTTACCACTGCTCTTTTGCTTTTCTTTGCTATCTGGGCGGTAAGCCAACCCACTGTCGGTACGTTACTAAATACTGAAGGAAGTCTCCAGGGATATACCTTTTTTTCTCCCTTTTCCGGCACCAAAGCTTATGTGGTCGATAATTGCGGACAGTTAGTGAATAGCTGGGACAGGGGGACGCGCCCGGGACTTTCAGCCTATTTCCTGGAAAATGGCCTCATGCTGCGGACTTACAAAGCGGACCCGGAAGGACCATTTACCTCAGCCAGTAATGCAGGCGGATTGGAATTGGTCGACTGGAACAATAATACTGTTTGGTCTCATGAGTTTAATACGCCTAACCTTCTTTCCCATCACGATGCGGTTACCATGCCTAACGGGAATATTCTACTGCTTACCTGGGACCTGGTCTTTGAAGACGAGCTTATCGAATTAGGCCGTGATCCGGAGGAAATTGCGCCGGAAGGCTACATGTGGTCCGAACATATCTTAGAGATTTCCCCCCTTGGCCCCTCAGGCGTAACGATAGTGTGGGAGTGGGAAATAAAAGATCACTATATTCAGGATTTTGATGCTGCTAAGGCCAATTACGGGGTAGTGTCTGAACATCCTGAGTTGTTTAATATCAATCTGCCTGAGCTAAATAGCTCCAATTCTAATTCCAGCAGAGACTGGAATCATTTTAACTCCATTGATTACAATGAAGAACTCGATCAAATATTAATCAGTGTCCGGAATTCTGACGAGATATGGATCCTGGATCACAGCACAACAACTGCCGAAGCAGCCGGACATACCGGCGGAACATACGGAAAAGGAGGAGATATCCTGTATCGTTGGGGAAATGGCTCGGCCTACGACCGAGCTCCGGAAAGTGACCAGCAACTATTTGGTCAACACGGAGCCCAATGGATCAAATCCGGTCTGAAGGATGAGGGGAAAATCATTATTTACAATAATGGGAACGGACGGCCTGGCCAAGACTATTCTACTGCGGAAATTCTGGATCCACCGCAAGACAGTGCAGGTTGGTATACCGTTCCTCCTGCAACTCCTTTTGGACCTGATACATCCACAATTATTTACGGAAATGCGCCCGGAGAAGATTTCTATTCTCCTTACTTGAGTAATGCTCAACGACTGGTCAATGGTAATACCCTTATAAATGAAGGGTCAAGTGGCTATGTCTTCGAGGTTGATTCTCAGCGTAATATCGTATGGGAGTACATTATTCCCCTCAATGGAGATCTTCCCGCTACCCAAGGCGGTTTGATCACGAATAACTGGACGTTCCGGGTGTATAAGTATCCGGAAGACTATGCAGGGTTTGATGGCATCGGCCTAGCATCAGGCAATACGATTGAACTCGGAAATAGCCCGGTTGATTGTGAGATTTTTGGGGAGGTAGTAAGCATTCAATCTCCCGTGAAAGAAAAGATGTTTGATTTCTATCATGCCGGGGGTGAACAGTCAATAGTGATCCGTAACCCCGAATACCAAAACTTAACCCTAAAAATATTCGACATTTCCGGGCGGCAGCTATTTCAAAGGGAAGTCGTAACAACCGGGGAAAGAATTCCGCTTAATTCGCTCCATTCCGGTTTTTTTATTGCGAGCTTAAAAGATAAGCAAGGAAGGAGGGTGGTCAAAAAGATTTTTGTTCGATAATCAATTTTAGTTATCTTAGCGAGCAAAGAACCCAAAAAAATCGCAATGGACCAGCAACAACCATCCAAATTTCAGGAATTAATTGACTTTGGCTATGAATTTCGTTTCGGAGAATATCTCAGCCAGGGATTTGATATACTCAAACAAAATATAGGTGGGTTTATCGGATTTACGTTGATCTATTTCATGATTAGTTATATCCTTGCCCTTATTCCTTTTCTTGGAGGTATCGTAAATAGTCTTATTGTCTCTCCTTGCTTGATGGCAGGCGCCTTCATCGTCGCCAATCTGATAAATACAAATCAAAAGTTTGAATTCAGCAATTTTTTTGACGGATTTAAAAAGTTGGAAAAAATAGCTATAGCCTCCTTACTGATGAATTTGGTTATATTAGCTGCCTTAATCCCAATGATTCTGGTGATTCTTGCTATGGGGTTATCTGGTTTATTCGTTGATTTTTTCTTATATCCCGAGCAATGGATCGGTAGTAGAGAGTTTTTTCCGATATGGATCTTCATTTTTACAGCTCCTGCTATTTATCTTTCCGTAGCCTATTCATGGATGATCCCCTTAATTGTATTTTATGACCTCGACCCCTGGCCAGCTCTGGAAACCAGCCGGAAGATCATCACCAAGCAGTGGTGGTGGGTTTTTGCCTTTATCTTTGTACTGGGCTTATTAATGGTATTTGGAGTCATTTTGCTTTTTGTGGGATTCTTGTTTGCTTTTCCACTCTTTTTTTGTAGCCAGTATGCTGCTTTTGCAGATGTTATGGGCTTACATGAGGAGGTCAGTACAGATGATGATATCATTGATCATCTGGTAGAATAAATATTTTGCTTCTCCCAAATCCTTTCGATTCTATATAAAACAGCAGTTGAACATCTATTCGAATTGTCTAATCTGAATAGATGTTCATTTTTCAAAAATCGGAATCTAAATTCAAAGGTTTACGTATAAATTTAATTGTATTATAAAAAAAATTCATATGTTTGTTCTGGATTTAGAGGAATGATGGAAAAGATCCGAAAAGTTTTTCGGTAATTGTAGTGTTAGTTAGCATACTTCTGTGTAAATTAAGGCGTTGTTTATAATAAAAAACACTAGAGTGTATAAAAACAGCACTAAGTGTTTGCGCTTTAAGGAGCCAGTCTAGTAAGCAACAAATCTATGTCAGCCTAATTTAATGATCTTCTTTAACCGATTTTGTTTTGGGAGAGGTTACTACCTTATATTTTTTTTATGGTTTTCTTCTTCCTCCAAAGTTTGTTAAAGAGCATTTATTTTAATTGTATGATCGGTTCCTGTTGGGGAATATCATTAAGGAAGCCAAATTTCACTGCTTATTCAGCACTACGCTCGATAAGGTTTTTTTTGGTGTGTACCGTGTTGCTGTTTGCTGCCGGAGGGCTGCATGCTCAACCATACTACCCGGTCAAACTCAATAAACAATGGGGCCTGATGAATGAAAGTGGCTCAGTTATTATCCCGCCTAGCTATGATGTAATTGAAGAATATAATGACTTTGACTATGCGGTCATGCAAAAGGATGGCCATGTTGGCGTTTTAAGCCGGGAAGGAGAGGAGATCGTTGCTCCCATCTACGAAGACCTAAAGGTTTTGGACAAACAATTGTTTGCAGTAATGGAAGGAGGGGGGTGGAAGGTAATCAATATGCGTGGGTATATTGTCCTCGAATCGGGCTATGAAAAAGTCAAGGTGATGGATTCGGGGTATCTGGCTTACCTTAAGATGGGAAAGTGGGGAATTATAGATTTTAAAGGAAAATCCATTTGCCTGCCAATCTACGAATCTGTAGAATTATTTGAAAAAGATTTCTTCCTCGTGACCAGTAAAAATAATAAAGGACTGCTTTCAAAAAGCGGTGAAATTGTCTTACCGACCGATTACCACGAAATCCGGTATGATCAACAACACGAGATCATCTTCTTTCTTCAGGATCACTTCTGGGGAGCTTGCTATAAGGACGGAAGATTCCTTTTCGAGCCGCGATTCCTGAAATACGAATTCATCGCTGATAACTTTATTAAACTTTACCATAACAATGGTTTAGGGCTGTATTCTATTACTGCCGGAGAATTGATCACTAGTGCACCCTATGATAATTTTTATCCGTTCTCGGCCCAAAAAGTATTGGTAAAACGAAATCGTGCAATGGGACTGATGGAGGCGTCGGGGCAATTTATTTTACCCATAAAATATGAAGAGATCCTTTCTTTTGGCGATTCCCTCTATCGAGTGAAAAGCAATGGGCGATGGGGTATTGTCGAAAACTCTGGCGCATTCATTCTTAACTTTAATTATGACTATATCACCCCTCTTACGTATCAAGTCGGAGTGATTATGAAAAATAATCAATATGGCATTACTAATTGCAAGGGTGACTTATTGGTTCCTGCTATTTATGATAAGGTGGAGGTTGAAGAAAAACACATTAAAGCTTTTAAGGAAAACGCATTGACTCTTTTCCACATCAATAATCAGGGAGAGCTGGTTTCTGAGGAAGAATATAAAGAGTACCTGACCATTAAAGTCCGGCGTAAAGAAAATGCGGGCTCTTATAAGTTTACGATCAATGAAGAGAACCAATATCTGCTTGATCATTTTGAATGGTTCTATTCTTCACAAATGGATAAATGGGGCTTGCGGAACCTCATGGACGGCTCCATCCAGATACGACCAACTTTTGATTGGGTAAAAGTGGATAAAACACTTGGATTTACCCTGGTGGGCATCGAAAAATTTGCCAATTACAGTCTTGACCGGACCTCCTACCGCTTCGAAATGCAATACGGGATTGTCAATAATGAAAAAGGTCTTTTGGTATCCGAACTGAATATTTGGGATGTGCGCCTCGAAGATTTTGCTAAAGGGTTGCCTCTGGCCAGATGTATCCTTACAGATGGGAGACACGGATTGATCAACAAATGGGGAAATATCGTCCAGAAAGGCTTTGTTTATATGGGCGAATTCAAAAATGGCCTAGCTCGTTTTGGTGTCGAAGGAAGACTGGCAGGTACCTTTACCAACAATGAACGCACCCTGGGAAAAGTTGGCCATTATCTGGAATCTATTCTCTCTCCCTATGTAATGGTTGACTACACCCGCCACGATAGAGATTTTGACAGAGATGCCTATCTAACCTGCGAAGATTGTCAGTGGGGATACATCGACACCCTCGGAGAAATTATTATCCCGGCTCAATACGATTTCGGTAAAGACTTCTCCAACGGCGTCGGGATGGTTATGCAACAATCAAAATGGGGGGTGATTGGCTTATCGGGCGAACAACTCATACCCCTGCAATTTGATTATATCGATTTTCTCGAAAATACAGAGCAACGTATTCTCCGGATTTCTACAAAAAATACAAAGTACGGCCTGATCGATACACTAGGGCAAATGACCGTAGGAACCATGTATGATGAGATCGGCGCCTTTATTGAAGGTCGATTGGCCGTCAAAAAAGGAGGGAAGTGGGGATTTGCTAATGATAAGGGAGAAGAAATCATCCCCTGCCAATACAGACGAATCCGAAATTTCTCCAACGGCGTGGCAGCTGTAGAAAAAGGCGTAAAATGGGGATATGTTGATTCGAATGGTAGAACCATGATCGATTGTAAATACATCAGAGCCGGTAATTATAACAATGGATTGATCTGGGTATCTACTGGCCAGGGATTCGGCTATGTTAATATTCACGATGAAATGGTCATCGAACCTCAGTTTAGTAAAGCCTTTGATTTTGAAGGAAAAGTAGCCAGAGTAGTGGAAGACGGTAAATATGGATTGATTGATAAAACCGGTACCTATATTGTAAAACCAGGAAAATATACCCTGATCGACCCATTTAATGAGCTAGGATTGGCTAAAGTGCGCTATGGCAATGATAAATTCCGGTATGGCCTCATCAATAAAGAGGGCCAGTTGGTGACCAACCAAGGCTACCGGAAAATAGGCGACTTTTATGAAGGATTGGCACTGGTGAAAACAGCAGATAACCATTTTGGCTTTATCGATACCAATGGGAAAATGGTCATTAACGCTATTTACTCCGATGCTTCTGACTTTTCAGAAGGGAGGGCCGCAGTTCAGCAAGATGGATATTGCGGTTATATCGATAAAACAGGCAACGTTGTTGTTCCGATCCAATATACCCAATGTCTGGACTTTAAAGATCAGCGGGCGGTTGTTTATGAAAGCCATCAGAAAGCAGGTCTGATCGATTTAAATGGCGAGTTTATTATAGAACCAAGTATCAACACCCTAATTAGTTTTAACAACGGAAGAGGGTTAGTCAAAGATCCTGATTACCAGTTTTATTATATTACCGAAAGTGCCGAGATGGCAGATGGCTACTTTGCTGATGCAGAGTCTTATGAGCATGGGGTAGCTGTAGTTCAGATCGATGGTAAATGGGGGATCATCAACCAGCGAGGGCTGGAGCTGATCAAGCCTAAATACGACGAGATCGGCGAGTTTGAGTCGGGCTATGCAAAAGTCCGCGTCCAAGAGTTTAACGGGCTGGCTAACCTACACGGCGACCTGATCGTAGAACCTACCTATGAATATATCCGTTATGCAGGTAGTGGACTTTTCCGCGTCGAACAAGGCGATAAAATCGGCTACTTCAATGATAATGGCCGCTGGATTTGGGAGTTGCAGAATTAGATGCCGCCTTGCTTCAGACTGAGATTTATAGCTTATTTAAATTAACGTAAGGTTCGGGCGTATGTATTTGATAATCACAATTTTCCTAAAGCTTCTTTTATCCTGCTCAACGCCTCGGTCAATTCTTTTTCCGAAGCAGCATAAGAAATCCGGAAACATTCTTCTGCTCCAAATGCCTTACCGGGAACAACCGCTACATGCCCTTCTCCCAATACATACTCGCAAAAATCCACCGAATCTTTGATGATATAATCGCCATAAGACTTGCCAAAGAAGGCCGAAATATCCGGGAAAATGTAAAAAGCACCCTCCGGGTTGTTGACTTTCATACCGGGAATTTCCTCCAATAACCCTCTTACAAGATCTCTGCGTTTTAAATAGGCCTTTTTCATTTCCAGGGTGGGGCCGAGGTCTGAATTGAGGGCTAAGGCGGCTGCCCGCTGACTAAAAGATGCCGCTCCTGAAGTAAACTGTCCCTGAATCTTGGCGCAAGCCTTGGCTACTTCTTTGGGAGCACCCATATAACCCAAACGCCATCCGGTCATGGCAAATCCTTTAGAAAACCCATTTACGGTGATTGTCCGGTCTTTTACTTCCTCAAAAATACCAATGCTGGTATGATGATCTAAAAAGTTGATGTATTCATAAATCTCGTCAGAGATCACATATACATCCGGGTACTTAGCCAAAACCTCAGCCATCACTTTTAACTCAGCCGCTGAATAGACCGATCCGGTTGGATTACAGGGGGAGGAGAAAATGAGTAACTTAGTACGTTCATTCAATGCTGCTTCCAACTGCTCAGGCGATATTTTGTAATTATCTTCGATTCCGGCAGATAACAGCACGGGTGTGCCTTCTCCAAGTCGGATGATCTCATAATAAGATACCCAATACGGAGTAAGAATAATGGCTTCGTCTCCCCGGTTGAGCAAGGCCAGGCTTAGATTGGCAATGGTTTGCTTGGCTCCGTTGGAAACAACGATTTGATCCAGATCAAACTCCAGGTTATTATCCCTTTTAAACTTGGCTTGGATCGCTTCCCGCAGTTCATTTCTTCCCGGAACGGGCGTGTATTTGGTGTACCCTTCGTCCAACGCTTTTTTAGCAGCTTCTTTAATGTGATCAGGAGTGTCAAAGTCGGGTTCTCCCAGGCTTAGATTGATCACATCGATCCCCTTAGCTCCGAAATCTCTGGCCATCTGCGCCATTTTGATCGTTGCGGACTCTTCCATCTGAATAACGCGCTGCGAAAGGCTGCTTTTTATCGTATTTTCCATTACCAACGTTTAGTGTTTTTCAAAAAAGTCGTGTATTAAATCGCAAATATAGGTTATTTCTTCTTCAATTAATCCAGGATAGATTGGTAAACTCAAAGCCGTTCCGGCAATTTCTTCTGCAATAGGAAAATCTCCCGGCTGATAGCCCAGGTGCTGGTAAGCTTCCTGAAGATGTGGAGGGATAGGGTAGTGGATCAAGGTTCCTACTCCTCTTTCTTTGAGAAACGCCATCAGCTCGTCTCGTTTTTTGATGCGGATAATAAATTGATGATAGACGGAATCAACCTCCTCCGCAATGTAGGGAAGTACAACGTGCTCCAGACTACCAAGCCCCGATCGATAATGGCCGGCAATCTTTTTACGCTCTTCATTCCATTGGTTTAAATACTTGAGTTTGATACTTAACACCCCTGCATGCGCTTCATCTAGTCTCGAATTGATACCGATCATTTCATTTTTATACTTTATCTGAGAGCCATAATTGCGCATCACCCTTGCTTTGTAAGCCAACTCGTCGTCGTCTGTAGTGATAGCTCCGGCATCTCCCAAGGCACCCAGGTTTTTACCCGGATAAAAGCTAACCCCGTTGATGTTTCCGAAACTACCGGTCAGTTGATCTCCGCATTTTGCTCCCTGAGCCTGAGCATTATCTTCTACTACGTACAAGCCGTGCTTTCGCGCAATATCCATAATGGAATCCATTTGGCAAGCTTGTCCGTATAAGTGCACGGGCATAATACACTTCGTTTTTTCGGTAATAGCGGCTTCGATCTTGGTAGGATCAAGGTTATAAGTGCGTGCATCTGGCTCTACCGGAACAATAGTTGCGCCCACGTAGGAGGGGGCAAGCCAGGTCGCAATATAGGTATTAGAAGGCACGATCACCTCATCCCCTTTACCAATCCCCAACACTTTCAAGCCAATATGCAACGCATCCAATCCGTTAGCGACGCCAATGCAATGTTTGGTTTGATTAAATGCCGCATAATCCGCTTCAAATTGTTTTACATCATTACCTAATACATACCAGTTAGAATCGTAAAAGCGGGTTAGACACCCTACAACCTCTTCCCGCAACTGCGGATGCATACCTTTGAAAGATAAAAATGGAATATTCATAGGATTAGTTAGTAGTTTGTGGTTAATAGTTGAGCATAATTTGGAAAATCAACCAAAAGGCTG
>CAZHOV010000068.1:0-24270 GCA_964534315.1 uncultured Saprospiraceae bacterium
TTTAATATGTTTTATTTCACTTTTTAAAAAAAACTACGTTTTCCGTAGTTTTCAAAAATTAAGAATTACGATTGATGGCCGTTTTGAGAAAAACTAATTTATCCCTGCCTTAGGTGCTAAAAGTGTTTTGAGCTATCCTATTGAGCGTTTCTTAAAACTTATAACACCGTACCTTCTTATTAGGAATTCCCCTTCTATTTCTTCCTCCTCCGTTTCCTCCAAAATTCAAGTGGAAAGGGTTGACCTTAACTGCTGCATAAATATCGGCTCCGGTAAACTGCGAGCGTCCGATAAAACTTCCTAAATTTTCTGTACCGATAGTAACAAAGGCCAATCTAATAGCAGCTCCGATATTGAACCGCTGATAGTTATATAAGGATACCGGTATCGATAAGCCAAACCAACGACTTTCATACCGTGGAGCAACCGCAAGCAGATTTCCACGTTCCACCCTTTTGTTCCCAACAGGTAGGCGTTGCACGATCGTGCCATTCACAAAAAAATTAGGAACAATCGCCAAATCAGCTTGCAAACTCAAGGCCCCGGGCAACCAAATGGTAAATTCATTTCCCACCCTGGAGCCCAGCTGATCTGATAGCGTCTGAAGGCTAAGTTGCTGAACGGCTTCTTCTAGGTTGTCGACATCATTGAATTCTTCCTCAGCCAGCGTAAAAGCCTGGTCGGTATCAATAGTGTGGCTTTCCGCATTCTTATTGAAGGTGATTGCCCCAAAATCTAACAGCGACGCACCTATTTTAAGCTGATAATTCTGTTCGTCTTCACCGATTACATAAACAAATCCAAGATCAACTCCAAAACCAGTTCCGTTGCGCGATCGCTGAAAATCTTGATCGGGATCAGCATTCGAATTGGTGAAGCCAAAATCAAAAGCTCCCTGATTCAAAGCGAAACTATCGTTGGGTAACTGTGCGATATCTATAGCAATGTCACTATTGGCATAAAAAGCTTCATATCCCTGCAAGTATTTCAAATTTAAGCCAAATCCTGCCACTCCATTATTGGTAAAAAATCGATAACCATAATTGATGCCGATTTCACTCCACACCATCCCCGCTATTTTAAACGGATCAATATCTATATCTTCAAAAAAGGGCGTTCGATTAAAATGGCAGTAGCTGAAAGACCAGGGGAAATTTTGATCGCCAACTGCTGACCTCAGTCGCGTAAATGCACCGAATGTATGGCCCGACGGAAGGTTAACCATAAAAGAAGGGCCCAGGACCTGTGCTTTGGCAAAGGCATATTTTGCCCGTTGATTGTCAAAATAATCGATTAAAAGTACATCATCCCCTACTCTCTCGGGGGCTTCCAATTCTGGCAACACCTCGGCGTCGGTAGCCCTCAGAATCCTGGAAATATTAGCATCTAAAATGTAAGCATAGTTATTGTCGAAAAACAGGCCTGCCTCAACGAGGTTGACATCCCAAAGGAACTTACTGGTGTGATTATTCGCCGGATTGAGTAGTAAGCTATTGACTCCCGAATAATTTTCATACCGAAGGCCAAGTTGTTCTTGTGCCGAAAGGGAAGAGGTAAGGGTAAAAAAAGTAGTTAAACAAAGGAAAAAAAAGGTTCTTTGTTGGTTCATGAATACTTGTTTTGGTTATAGATTGGATAAATAAAAGGCCGGCCAATAATTATGAGATGAACCGTCCTCTGCCAATCTTCCCCTTGAAAACCGAGCAACATCTTATACGAAAAGTAAATGGATTTTATTTTCCAATAAAAGCCCTATCTGTAAAAATGTTAGTCTCGATCAATCAAAATTCACAAAATCTTCAGGATTGACCGGCTTCCCATTTTGCCAGATCTCGAAATGCAGGTGAGGACCGCTGGAAAGCGTTCCTGAATTACCAATGATCGCTACCGCTTCACCAGCCTTTACATTTTCCCCTACTTTTTTGAGCAATGCCGAGTTGTGTTTGTAGAAAGTGATGATATTATTGCTGTGTTGGATAGCAATTGTGTGCCCCGTTTCCAGGAACCAGTCTGCAGTAATGATAAATCCATCCAAAGCAGCTTTGATCGGTGTATTTTTTGGACCTAAAATATCTACTCCGTAATGCTTTTTTTCGGGCATAAATCCGGCGCTGATCTGTCCCTTCATAGGGGGGGTAAAGTAGATTTGCTCCAAGGGGACATTGTCAAAGTTGATACTCGTAGACCGTTGCCTCGATCGTAAGCGCTCATTAAGTTCATACTCTTGCCTGAGCATCTCGTCCTCCTCAATGCGTTTTACTTCTTTGATGCTGTCTACATAATTAAGAGCAGTTTCCGCATCCATATCTTCTTCGGGAATATCGAATTCGCCGATCAACATTTTTCTAAAATTCTCGGTATAGGTTTGTTGTTCCTTGAATTGTCGCTCCATGTCCGCTAGTTGTTTATTCAACTCATACAACTCACTGGTCTCATTGATCTTACCATATCCGGGAACATAACGGCGAAGAGGAGTATAGAAAATAGCCAGCACGACAATAATGGCGACTAATACGACCAGCGTACTCAACCAGATATACACATTAAGGAGCGTTAACCGGTAAGAGCCGATCTCCTCAAAGGTTTCATTATTCATCACCACCAACCGGTAAGTATGCCTTAATCTATCCCAAATTTTAGATTTATCCTTTTTTTGCTCCGGCATTCTTCAAAAATTATAAATTTTAAAATAATTTTGCACGATTTCAGTTTATATACTGTATTCTTAAAAGGAGAGAATAGTACCGCAAAAATAGCTGAAAATTAACAATTTGAACAATATTTGCCACTCTAGGTTAACGCATAAAAATTTGCAATAGTTTGAGAGTCTTTACAAATTTACTTTTACTAACCCTTTCGTTCCTTCTTATTTCAGGGTGTTCTACCCAGAAAAAGAGAGGACAATACTCCCCCATCGGCCAAGCCTGGCACGACCTGAACGCACGTTTCAACGGGTACTTTAATGCTACTGAACTTTATGATGCCTCTGAAGAACTACTGAGAGCTCAACATCAACATAATTATAACGAACTCCTGCCGATCTACACCTACGTTGCAGCCGACAATCCAAAAGCTGCCGCTCCAGACCTGGACATTGCTATTGAAAAATCTTCCATCGTGGTATCTATCCATCGTGGTAGTAAATGGACAGACGATTGCTATCTCCTTATCGGAAAAGCTCAATATCTAAAAAAGGACTACGAAACTGCCGAAGAGACGTTTAAATACCTGGCCAACGAATACAACCCAAAAGCCATTGCCAAGCGCAATAAAGAAATCCGGTCAGCTAAAGCCAAAAAGGCAAAACGGAAAAAAATCAGGAAACAGAAACGCAAGCAAAAAAAGAAAAGGATTAAGAAAAAGCGAAAACAACGAAAAAAGCAAATTAAACAACGACGAAAAGCCCGCCGTAAGGGCAAAGGTAAAAGGTCGAAAATTGATAAAAAACGAGTAAAAAAAGAAAAAAAGGAAGACGAAATACCACCAGATGACGGCGGATTCATGAACCACCCTCCTGCTTATCGGTACGGGTTGTTCTGGCTTGCCCGTACCTACATCGAACGCGATAACTATTCAGGTGCCGAAGCTATACTCGAAGAATTAAGCAATAATCCTGCAACACCTCAGGACCTGAAACCGGAAATTTCTATCGCCAAGGCAAGAATCCACATTAAACAAAAAGATTATAAAGGTGCCATAGCTCCCCTCAAAGTAGGTATTGAAGATACCAAAAGAAAAGACGACCGAGCCCGATACGCCTTTATCCTGGCTCAACTGTACCAAATGGACGAACAAAGCGACCAAGCTTATGCCTATTACAAGCTAGCTAAAAAATACAGTACTTCTTATGAAATGAATTTCAATGCCAGACTAAAAATGGAGCAAAACTCTTGGCTGGCCAATGAAGAAAGTGCAGAAAATGTCATTGCCAAACTGGAGAAAATGCTAAAAGATCCTAAAAATGAAGAATATAGGGATCAAATCTATTTCTCCATGGCGCAAGTGGCACTGCAGCAAAACGATAAAGTCGCTGCAGTAGATTATCTGAAAAAGTCCTTACAATACAACACCAAAAATCAGGCTCAAAAGACAGAATCCTACTATACCCTGGCCAACCTATTCTTTGAGGGAGAAGACTTTGTGAATGCCAAAAATTACATGGATAGTACCCTACAGGTAATGGCAGAAACTGATGAACGCTATGATGAAGTCAGCAGATTAAATGCCAGCCTGACGGATATCGCTAAAAATATTCAGATCATTCAGGAGCAAGACAGCCTCCTGACTTTAGCTAGTCTTAGCAAAGACGAACTAGAAAAACGGGCAAAAGAAATTAAAAAAGAACTGGAAAAAGCTGAAAAAGCAAGAGAACGCGCCGCTACCAATGCAAAGTTTAACAGCCAACAAGCCGGAAACCAAAGCCTCAACCCCACCAGAACAAGGAGAATCCCCGGAAGCCCCCAACCTAGTAACTTTCCTTTCTACAACGACCGGAAACGGCAGTCCGGCATCCGGGATTTCGAACGTAAATGGGGCGATCGTGCACTCGATGACGACTGGAGAAGGTCAAACCGGCGAGGAGCAAAAGATAAAGAAGATACGGCTATTGATAGTTTAACAGTTGCCGAAAATGAAGAATTCTCAGAAGATCTTATCGAAGAAATCTTCGGTAATATTCCTTTTGAAGAAAGCGAAAAAGTCGATGTCAATAAAAGCATTGAAGATGCCTTATTTGAACTGGGCGTCCTTTACAGAGACCGACTCTTCTACGACGAAAAGTGTATCGAAACGCTAGAGGAACTCCTAAGACGCTATCCCGATACCGAACATGAGCTCGACGCTATGTACTACCTCTATCTTGCTCATACTAACCTCAACCAAACCTCAGAGGCCAAAGGGTATTTCAATAAGATATGTGACAAATACCCACAATCCGTTTATTGTAAAGTACTGACCGATCCGACCTTCGCTCAGCAACAACTAAACAAAGAAGAATTGCTGAAAAAATTCTATGAAGACACCTACGATCTGTACCGGCAAAGCAATTACAAAATAGCCTATGAAAATGCCGTTAAAGCACCTGAAAAATTTGGAGCCGATAATCCGCTTCAACCTAAATTTGCCCTGCTGGCTGCCTTATGTACCGGAAACCTCCAGGGTAAAGACCAATACGTAAAATCACTGAAAAACGTCGTTGCCAAATATCCTGAAACGCCGGAAGAAACCAGAGCCAAAGAAATCCTGAGACTCATCGAAGGTGTTACTGATAAAAACCAGGAGGAAGGTGATGACGGTCCGTTCAAAATCGAAGATGAAAAAATACACTATGCACTAGTCGTCATCAATGATCAGAATATCAAACTGACAGATGCAAAAATAGAGGTGTCTAACTATCACCGAAAATATCACAAACTCGATAAACTAAAGATATCCAACATCTTCCTCGGCCAAAATAGCGACACCCCAATTCTCGTTATCCGCCGCTTCAAAGGAAAAGCAGAGGCCATGGATTACTACACCGGTATCAAAAAGAATAAAGAGGAATACCTTAAAGTAACCAGCAAGTATCAGTACTTTGTCATCAATCAGTACAATTACCGTCAGGTAATCAAGCTAAAATCTATCGACGATTATGTCTCCTTCTTTAACAGAAGATATCTGGAAGATTTTTAAAACCGCTTTCCTATTAATATGCCCAGCAATAATATGGCTCCTTCTCCGGTTGGTTCTCCTTCGGTGATGACATTAATTTCGTATCCAACAGCAAAGTTTGGACTAATAATGATATGCTCATTTACCACCAAAAAGGCATATCCAAACTCTACAGTTGGTTGAAATACAACTACATCTGTATTACCGCTAATCTCATTAGATAGCCCGATGTTATCTTTCCAATCCACTGAGTTGAACCACCAGTCGATCTTTGGTCCTACATACCATCTCCTGAATCCCGCCCCAAAATATCGCTTGTAGCCGATTGAAAAACCAGGACCTCCCCCTTTCTCATCCTCATGGACACCTGCATCTCCATGATCCAATAGATTGTAGCCCAACCTTACATGAACAGCATTCTTTGATTGGAATCCTATTTCTCCACGTAAACCCGGCATAAATCCAGTTGGATAAAGCTGAACTTCTGCAGCCAAGTCGAAGACCTCCTGCCCCTTTATGGAAAGGGGAATTAAATTTAGTCCAAGCACAAACAAAAATACATATCTTAATTTGTTGTTTGAAAACATAAATGGTAAGTTTGGTGGATTTACTTTCATTAACCCACAACTGTTCCTATTAGTTTATTATCTCAACATATTGACCATCTGATTAACCAAAAGGAGTTAAAACTTGATGGAGATGACTATGATAAAAGACATCTGCCTAAAGAAAAGCCGTTTATTGTTGTGTGTAATGCACTATTTCCTGGTTACGATGATCTAATACTGGCCAAGATTTTCCAGCCCGATCAAAACCCATTTCGGATAATTACCCTGGATAATACGTTTTATTTAAAAGATGAATTTAAAGAATTCCTGATCAATCCATACCCTTCTCCCCTTCAGTTATCTAAATTACCTATTATTTCTAATTTGATTTCAGATGAATTGGAAAAGTGGGTAAAGGAGGATTACGCTTGTGCAATCACACTGGACTACTCTCCTAAATTATTGAGCACGATACGGCGGATACAAACCAACCGGCGAATCATGAAGCGTATAAAGCAGTTGAACGTACCGGTGCTACCCGTCCGTTTGTTCTCTACTTCTACCGAACCTGATGGTGCAGAGATTAAACTTCGTATTGGTCGTCCAATTTCTGTCAAGGACCAACAAGCCTTTAAAAATTATCATCAATTCGGGAAATTTGTCCAGGCAAAGATCAACGCCCTCGGCTCCCCTTTGGAAGTAAGAAAGTTTTATTTACAAAATGAAGCGACAGAGCCGAATCAGTTTAATATCATTCCTCCTACCCCAAAAGAACTCATACTTGAAGATATTAAAAACCTGACCTATGAAAACCTGATCTTTTCCCAAAGTCATTTTGATGTGTTCATCGCCAAAGCCATCCAACTGCCCAATACCCTGTTTGAAATTGGCCGGCTCAGGGAACTCACCTTCAGAGATGTGGGCGAAGGAACCGGCATGAGCCTCGACCTCGACGAATTTGACCTTTACTACCGTCAGCTCATTATCTGGGACCGCGAAAACCAACAAATCGCCGGTGGCTACCGCCTCGGCCTGGGCGATGAGATCTTTATGCGTTATGGTAAGGAAGGCTTCTATATCAACACCCTTTTTAAAATTAAGAAAGGGTTCTACCCCATCATGAAAAGCTCCGTCGAATTGGGGCGGTCCTATGTAACTAAAGAATATCAAAAGCAGCGCCTCCCACTTTTTTTATTGTGGAAAGGCATCATGCATTTTTTATTGCAAAACCCTCGCTACCGCTACCTCTACGGCCCATTGAGCATTAGCAAGTACTACTCGGAAGTGACCAAAGGAGTCATTGTCGCCTTTGTCAAAAAGTTCTATTTCGACCACAAACTAGCCGAATACCTGGAGCCCCGAAAACCCTTTAAGCCCTCCTTTAAGCACATAGATGTGGATGTCCTGGTTGACAATTTCCAGGGTGAGCTCCGCAACCTCGACAACTTCATCGAAGATATCGAACCCGACCATTTCAAACTCCCTGTCTTACTCAAACAATATGTCAAACAAAATGCTAAATTTATCAGCTTTAATGTAGACCCCAATTTCTCCGATGTGCTCGACGGCTTTATGCTGCTGGATTTAAAAGAGTTGCCGTATACGACGATAGAATCGTTGAAAGGGGAAAGGTGAAATTAAGAATGAAAAATTAAGAATGAAGGCTATCACCAGCTAGGGCTTGGCCAAAAAGATAATCTACTCAATAGTAAAAGGCGAAGCCATATGCATAGTCCTTTGCTATTGATGAAAATTAAAAGGAATGAAAATATAATGAAATTTTCGTGACTACGTCACTACTGGAATACGCGAAGACCTATGATTTCCAAAGCTTTACAAAAAAGGTAACTATTAGAATGAAGAAAGTTGTAACAGATGAAAAGTAAATTGGAATGAAAGGAAAATGGGAAAGTAGAAAAAATGATAACGTTTGGTTGGTAGAAGCTTAGGTACTGAATTAATCTGCGAATATCCGCTCGATCCGTTGAATCCGCGTTCCATCCTGAATAAATAGAAAAATATGCTGGCATTTATACGCTTCATCACTTTCATTTTTTGCTCTGCACTAGCCGTATTTATTATAGTAGTCGGCTCCCTCTTTACTAAGAATAAACAGCAATGGGGATGGAAGATCAGGAGTTTGTGGGGACGTATTCTTTGCAGATTGCTCAACATCCGCGTCAAACGAGAAGGAGAGATCAAACTAGATACTTTTTTATTGATCAGTAACCACCGAAGTTATATCGACATCGTTGTTACACTGGGATATACCAACGCCAATCCCGTGGCTAAGGCAGAAGTAAGTAAATGGCCGATCATTGGCTATGGCGGAAAAGTCAGCGGGATCATCTTTGTCAAGCGGGAAAGCCAATCCAGCAGGCGCTCAACCCGGACGGCCATAGAAGATGCTTTATTGAAAGGAATACCTATTTTGATTTATCCTGAGGGCACTACCAATGGCGGTAAGACCACTCTGGAATTTAAGAAAGGAGTATTCGAAATCGCAGCCCGGCATAAGATTCCTGTGGTGCCCTGCGCTATTGATTATGCGAATCCCAAATCCTACTGGCTGGGTGACGACACCTTTATGCCCCACTTTTTCAGGACGTTTAATAGCTGGCGGATCAATGCAACCCTCAATTTCGGAGAGCCCGTTATTTCTGATAATCGAGATGAATTAGCGGGACAAAGCAGGGCCTGGATCGATGAGCGGTTGATGGCAGGATGGAACGCGGATGATGCGGATTAACCGGGTTTTCGCGGGTGAGGGTTCTCGTAGAGGCGCGGGGGGCGCAGAGAAAGATTTTCATGCCCTATTCCGCCTACTTTATTCCTTTTCACATGCTCCTTTTTCCAATAATCTTCTCAATCCTCTCATCCCTAGTTCATTCCCGCGCCTTCATTCCCTCACAACACCTGAACGATTTGAAATACTCCCAAACCCAGGAAAATCAAGCCTATAAACAGGTTAATTTTTCGTGAAAACTGGTCAAACTGTCGGGTGGCGTAGCTGGCAAGTTTGGCATAGATGGACATCGCCCAAAAAGCTCCTATAAATCCTCCAATACAGAAAATTAATATCCAGCCATTGGTAGGAATCAATACCTCATTAGAAACCATTAAGATACCATAAAAAATCCAATAAGGATAGGCCATCACGTTCAGGCTGCTCACTAACATTCCCTTAAGAAAATCCCTTCCCACCTTTTTGGGCTTCCCCAAGTTTATCTTTGGTTCAGGCGGAAAAAAGGTGTAATAAATACCCAACCCCAATAATATCGGAATAGCAGCAATGCCAAAGGATTGCTCCAGTCCGGGAATAGAGGTAAATAAATGGGCAAATTTGATAGAAATAAAGGCCT
The DNA here is from genome assembly GCA_964534315.1 of uncultured Saprospiraceae bacterium. Classification (GTDB taxonomy): domain Bacteria; phylum Bacteroidota; class Bacteroidia; order Chitinophagales; family Saprospiraceae; genus CAZHOV01. The sequence goes on from CAZHOV010000068.1 coordinate 9,563, forward strand.
GGATCAGCTCCACTGAAGTTGCTCCCAAGGCTACGAATAATGCAGCCCGCAAGTTTTTGGTTATTGATGTTTGAGCAATATTCAACGTGACGATGCCAGGCGGGATGGAGCCAACAAAGCTTAGAATAAGCCCGGCGATGATATGTGTTAATACGGTCACCCTATGCTACTGCCGGTTTTAGTTCCTGAACAGCTTTTAGCTGACGCATATATTTCATATAAGCGCGCAATTGCCGGATGGCCTCTGAAAAGGTCATAACTTCTTCCCCCCGCTTCCGCTGCTCTTTGCTGATTTGATATATGATCTTCCACTGCCGGAAATAGTCTTTGTAGGCTTGTAGAAGCGAATAACCAGGATGGTAAATGTGGGCAGGCTCAGCAGCTACGCCGTTAAATTCTAATATTTTGAAATTTCTCCCTTGCTCCAGTTCTTCAAAACTGTTGCCTTTCAAATCAAACCGGCCAAAGTGGATGTCCTCCATTTGCTGACCTATGTTATTAAAAACCTCCGTTAATCGGGGAGAGATATGGGAATTCCCATTTAGAAATTTAGCTCCTTTACAATGATTTCCAATCGGAACCAGCAATACCTTTTCTCCCTTTGGAGGTACCTCACCCAGGCGATCAGCAAATTTCTTTTCCAGGATCTCCCATTGCAACTTCGCTCTGGGGTAATCCAGAATAAGCTGCTTCAAAGTCGATTGTCCATCACCTGTCACCGTCAGGTGTTCCTTAATACAAACAGAGGCGATTTGCCCTGCTTCTGAATCGGGAAAATGGTAATAGCTAATACTTAATTCTAAAGGATAAGAGACATACTCCTGTAATAAAAAATCGATCGGATAAGCTGATAGATACTGTTCTAGCTCCCGCTTATTTTCCAACTTTTTCACCAAAAACCCACGTTCACCTACATTGGGCTTTGCAATGATGGGAAAAGTCAATGATTGGGCTTCCATCCAATTCAACAGCTGGTCGATTCGGCCTGTCCCGGCTTCCACAAAAAGTGTCTTTGGTAAGTATTGTTGAGGAATACGGTTTAAAATATTGATCTTAGACTCCCCTAGCACACCTCCGTTTTCGATGGCCGGATTAACCGCACTGAAAAAGAACAGGGCCCTTGCCCGTAATGCAAAATACAACCACATAAAAATGATGGGAATGTTAAAAATATAGGAAGGCCAGTATTCCCAATTGGTTAGGCGGATGTAGAAAGGGGTGCTTTTTAGTTGTTGAAGTAAATGCATCCAAAGAAATTAAAAAGAAAACCACAGAGACACAGAGAAATAAAAAGATTGTGCCCTCTGTGCCTCTGTGGTAAAAAAAGTACATTCTTATTTATCCGCCTATACTTCCAGAGGAACTACCCGATCTCCCAGCTTAATCGTTCCTCCGTGCACTACCCTGGCCGTAATACCTCCGTGTCCACGCATAGCGTTGTATCCTCCTTCTCCGAGGTTTTCTTCCATCCGGGAGCAGGGATGGCAAGGGCCTGTAACTTCAATAATGACATCCTCACCAATTTGAACTTTTCGTTCTTTTAAGGCAAGTAAATTGATTCCTGAGACGACAATATTCCTACGGATTAGGCCGGGATCAACGTCTTCTAATCCCAAAAAATCAGCAACTGCTTTTAGGTGTTCTTCCTGGATTAAGGTGACCTGTCTTTTGCCATTTTTTCCAGAATAATGATCGCCTACAAGGCCATCTTTAGTAGTAACCTGTACTGAATCCACTACGTTAACAGAAGCTTTTTTTTCAGGTCGGATGCTTATCCAGTTTACTGTTCCAGGGTTAACAGGCTTTTCGATGAGGGCTTTGATGCCGGCTTTTTCTTCCATTATAGTTGATTTAGTTGATTCGGTTAATTAGGTTAAATTGATCGAATAAGTTACCGATTAACTCAATCAACCTATTCAACCTAATCAACTAGATTTCTATTAAGCGGGTTCTTCCGCAGGTTTCTCTGTAAAAACCAATCCTTTTTCGTCTGTATCTACAAAGATAGTTTCTCCGGGCGCAAATTTACCGGCAAGTATTTGTTTTGACAATTCGTTGACCACTTCTTTTTGGAGCACACGCTTCATAGGACGGGCACCAAATTGCGGATCATAGCCCAGGTCGGCAAGCAAATCTTTGGCTTTTTCACTCAATTCGAGATTCATTTCCTGCTTAGCCAGCATCTTGCGTACTCCTCTTAACAAGAGTTCCAGGATCTGCTTGATCTCCCCTTTAGTCAATGGCAAGAACATGATTTGCTCATCAATACGATTGAGAAACTCCGGTCTAAACTCTTCTTTCAGCAAATTAAACACTTCCAACTTAGTCGTTTCAATAATATCTACACGGTGTTGGTCTCCTACGGCTTGCAGGTCTTCAAAATTTTCCAGAATAATATCAGACCCCATATTAGAAGTCATGATGATGATGGTATTTTTAAAGTTAGCAACCCGCCCTTTATTATCGGTCAGTCGACCATCATCTAGTACTTGCAGGAGGATATTAAATACATCGGGGTGCGCCTTTTCGATCTCATCTAACAGCACGATAGAATAAGGCTTTCTACGCACAGCTTCCGTTAATTGTCCGCCTTCGTCATACCCAACGTAGCCCGGAGGCGCACCAACCAGTCGGGAGACGGTGTGGCGCTCCTGAAATTCACTCATATCGATACGGGTGATGGCCTTTTCGTCATCAAATAGGATTTCGGCTACCGTTTTCCCGAGTTCCGTTTTTCCTACTCCCGTAGGTCCTAAGAAAATAAAAGAGCCGATTGGGCGATTAGGATCTTGCAGTCCCGCTCTAGATCTTCGAATAGCATCAGAAACGGCGGCAACTGCTTCGTGCTGACCAATGAGACGCTCTCCGATCTCGTCTTCCATTTTCAAGAGCTTATCTTTTTCGCTCTGGAGCATTTTGGCTACCGGAATGCCTGTCCAGCGAGAAACGACATCAGCGATTTGGTCGGCGTTCACTTCTTCATTGGTAAAGCGCCCTTCCTCAGGCAGATTGGCCAGTTTTTCTTCGGCAGCTTTAAGCATGGCCTCTTTTTCCTTGAGTTCGCCATAGCGGATTTTGGCGACGGTTTCATAGTCACTTTCCCGCTCTGATCTGCTAGCTTGTATTTCAAGCTCTTCAATTTGCTTCTTGATATTCTGCACTGTATCCACAACCTCTTTTTCGTTCTTCCAGGCCGCTTTCAGAGAATCCAGTTTTTGGCGCGCATTGGCAATTTGCTCGTTGATCGCTTTCAGCTTTTTCCCCGTTTCGCCTTCGCGCTTGATCGCCTCTCGTTCGATCTCTAGCTGGCGTACCTTTCGATCCCATTCATCAATTTCTTCAGGCATAGAGTCGAGTTCCAGACGTAATTTGGCTGCCGCCTCGTCAATCAAGTCAATAGCCTTATCGGGCAGTTGGCGATCGGCAATGTAGCGATGAGACAACTCTGCTGCTGCAATCAGCGCTTCATCGAGAATCTCGATCTTGTGATATACCTCGTAGCGCTCCTGCAATCCACGAAGAATAGAGATGGTATCTTCCACGCTAGGCTCATCGATTAGTACCGTTTGAAAACGACGGACAAGCGCTTTATCTTTTTCAAAATATTTCTGATACTCATCCAATGTCGTGGCTCCGATCGTTCGCAGCTCACCTCTGGCCAAAGCAGGTTTCAAAATATTAGCGGCATCCATAGCGCCCTGGCCTCCGCCGGCACCGATCAAAGTATGGATCTCGTCAACAAACAAGATAATCTCGCCATTAGAAGCGGTCACTTCTTTGATGACGCCTTTCAGGCGCTCCTCAAATTCGCCTTTATATTTGGCTCCGGCAATCAATGCGGAGATATCCAGGGTATAGATGCGCTTGCTCTTCAGGTTTTCAGGTACATCTCCTTTGACAATACGCCAGGCAATCCCCTCGACGATAGCAGTTTTACCTACCCCCGCTTCACCGATCAGGATCGGATTATTCTTTTTCCTTCGCGAAAGGATATGCAATACTCTCCGGATCTCTTCATCCCGACCAATAATGGGATCGAGCTTACCGGATTCCGCTTGCTCATTTAGATTGATGGCATATTTTTTCAAGGCATTATATTGGTTTTCAGCGCCCTGATCGGTTACCTTTTGGCCTTTTCTCAATTCTTTTATCGCCGCTTCTAAGCCATCTTTGGTAACGCCAAAATCTTTAAGGATTTTAGAGCCTTTATCTTTGCCATGAACAATCCCCAAGAGGATCAGTTCCAGCGAAATGTATTCATCACCAAAGTCTTTAAGCAGCTTTTTGGCTTGGCTTAACGCTTTGTTCGCGTCATTGGTGAGGTATTGCTTATCCGTACCTTCCACTTTCGGGTATTCGGTAACAGCGTTGTCGAGTTCCTTTTTAAGGGCAACCATATTGACGCCCATTTTTCCGAGCAGAAATTCTGCTACATTTTCGTCTACTTCGATGATCCCCTTGATCACGTGGGGCGTATCTACTGTTTGTTGCCCCATGCCGGCGGCCATCTGCTGTGCTTTGAGAATGGCTTCCTGGGCTTTTATGGTGAAATTATCAAATGTCATATTTTTTTATTTTAATTAAAGGTTTTGATGTAGTCTTGATTCATTGTTGAATTGCTTAACTGTTGAATTGTTGAACTGCTTATTTGTTTATCGTTGTACCGTTGTACCCTTCTGCACCCTTTTTTCATTCCTACTTTCCAACTTTCCAATCTTCTCTATTATTTGTTATCAAATTTTTTTCCAATTTAAAAATGGGCTGCTTTTCAGTAAAAACGGCAGTAGCGTTTACCCATAGCCGCCAAAATGGCGGATTAATGCTCTAAGCGATCGATCTCGCTTTTCACCTTTTTTTTGACTTCCAGGAGGATTTTAAAAAACCGGTTGTAGGAATCTTTCACACTAGCGGCCGATAAATAAATATCGCTTATAGCGTTGCGAAAAATCTGCCGTTTTAACAATTTTGAAGGATCTGATTTGGGCGGATTATCTCTGAGTATAACGTCCTCATAGTAAATAGACTGGTATAATTAAGGATACAAAGTATTTACTTGAATATCATGGTACCGGCGTTCCGCCATCCGGATAAACGGGTACTCAAATTGATATAACTGAACGATGAGTTTAGCCAGCTCTTTATCTTTGAAAAGCATAAAACTCCCTGTACTTTGAAGCACTTCAAAGGTATTTTTATTTGGTAAAAATTCGACCGTTGAAACTACCTGCTCTATAGCTTCAATCAATTCTGGAGAAGGCTTATTTTGGGAAACATCAAAGGTTAAGAGCAGAACAGCATAATCTTGAATTTCATTATACGAACGCAAATCGGAGACTATTTGAGCAGAGTCCGTTTTCAGATCGTTATCTAAACTAGCCAGATAGTCCAGATACAATTTTTCTTTTTGACGTTGCTCCCGCCATTCGTTCACCAAAAATGAAATAGTGATACCGAGCACGATAATAATCAATTCAACAATAAAATATCCTGCTCCTTTTCGGATAGATGCCATAGTGTGATCAATTTGTTCAATTAGGTCTGGAAGTTAAAAAGAATCTATCAATTTAGTTTCTGTTCCGAAACCACCCTACCCACCGGATACAACCGATGTGTCGGCTCATAGTGCTCCGAACGCTCATATACAAAATTCAACTGCGCCCGGGCAGACTCCGCAAATTTAGGATCTTCTTTTTTCCTGGCTTCCAAAGCCTTCCGGATTTCTGGGTTTTCCTTCAGAATTTTTGCGGCCTTATCTTCAAAAACATAGGAAGAAAAGTATTCCTTCTGCCCTAAGATCCCGTCAAAAAAGTTCCAGGCAAAGTAGGAGTCGGGAGCTTGTGGCTCTAAAGCCGAAATAATATAATTATTGGCAGACTGGTTCACAAATATGACATAATCCCCCTCGTAATATTTCCACTTTTGGGTTTCTTTTTCCACCTCCACACTGTAATGTAGATAATGACCTTCATATGCAGAGCGGTCTTTATAATCTTTTATACGGTACATCTCTACTTCTAATACCTGATCTTCTTTTAATCGCTTCATGGCTACTCCATTCCACTTCAAACGATCAATCACTTCAGTATAAGCTTGAGGGATAATGTAAGCCATCGGTGCCTCCACTGTTAGGTTTGCTTTGTAATAATTGTAAAAAGGAATTTCCTTCTCAAAAGGAGCATTTCGATCGTAATAAAGCCGATCTTTACCGCTTACTTCACTAGGCTTGTATTTGGCTTCATAACCTTTAAATGTGATCATATCCTTTCGGGTAGGGTCCAATTCCCAGTTCAGATCATAGGTTTCTTTGTTCTTGGTCACTTCAATAGCTTTTGCACGAGCTTCTTGAAGCGCTTTACCATGATCCTTGAGAAAAGCGATCATATTTTCCATAAAGGCATACGTACTTTTTACCCGGTCTTCAAAAGGTTTAAACATATGGGTTTCCGGCATGAATGAAATGGTATTGAATAATGCGGCATAACCTGAAGAAAAGCGGGGCAGATCCAGAAATCCGTAAATCCCGTCGTCGGGCGTATTTCTCGAATAAACATAAGGCGTCAACTCCCATCCCGAAGCTTTCATCCCCCTATACATACTTTTTAACACCCTATCATTTAGAAAATCAGCAAGCGGTTGTTCCAGTTTATTGTGCTGGGTAGTCACCACGGTTATCGTATATTGATAGTCTGCTCCATTGGATGTATGGTTGTCAATAAGCACGTCCGGCATCCACTTTTGGAAGAGTTGGTTAAACGTCTGGGCATTTTTGGTATCGCACTTTACAAAATCCCGGTTCAGGTCCAGGTTTTTTGCATTTCCCCTGAAACCGTATGCTTCCGGCCCATTCTGATTAGCCCGGCTATATTTGTTGCGGTTGAGTCCTCCGCCGATATTATAGAATGGGATGATAACCAAAACAATATTGCTCAACTCCTCTTTCAGGGCTTCATTAGTTAGGTAATCGCGCACCAACATCATGGTAGCGTCCACTCCGCAGGGTTCTCCCGGATGAATGGCATTATTGATCATAAGAAAGGTCTTTCCTTTGGCTCTGTTAGACTCCGGAGAAAAATCCTGATCTGTGGAAATGATCACCTCATGGAGGGGCTCACCGCTATCTGTTGAACCAATTGGGTTCATTTGAATGTATTGAAAAGCAGAAGAAAGTTCGTTATAAAAAGATCTGGTCTCAGGGTAGGTAGCAGAATAATTGGCTTTCTGCTCAAATGGTGTTAGCAGCTTCATAGCGGAAGAACTTGGTTGAGCAAATAATAAGATAGGAATAAAAGAAACTAAAAAAGCTAAGGATCGAATCTTCATATTTTACTTTTTATCGAAAATAAGCATAAAAAATTTAGTGCTTCTTTGTTTAAACTGAAAAAGCCTTTTGTTTTTCCAAACAAAAGGCTTTTTCTATCAAGAATAATTAACAGTTGCAAATTATTCTTTTACTACTCTTTTAGTAAACTGTTCGTTTCCTACCATGATCTGAACCATGTATACACCTTGAGGTAGTTCAGAGAAATCAAGCGTTCTGTTAACGGTTGAGATATTTCGCTCTTCAACATTTAGTTGTACTTTACCCGTAATGTCAAAAACATTTATCATAAGGTCAACAGACTTGTTGAATTTTAGGGAAACATTCAAGTTATCAGAAGTTGGATTCGGACTGACGATGAAATCTTGCAAGGAAGTAATTTCATTTACAGCAACTCCTACAATATTTATTTCTGCAGTAGCCGTACAGCCGTTAGCATCTGTTACGGTAACGGTGTGCACTCCATCAGAAAGGTCCGTTGCTGTAGCCGTTGTTTGTCCGTCATCCCAAAGGTATTCATATGGTTCTGCACCACCACTTGCAGTAACGGTAGCAGAATTATCACCATTATCCGTAATGTCGTCGATAGTTGGAGACTCTGTTCCAAAGTAAACGGTTAATGAATCTGTTGTCTGCCCACAGATCGAACCAGTTGGATCCGCTGCATTTGTATAGGCAAAACCGAAGATCACCCATCCGCCTTCTAGGTCGGGCAACATATTATCGGCTAAAATGCCGTTCAGACCAGCGTCATACGTAGAGCTAGGGTCAGAACCAGAAAGAGTAAATCCACCGTTTGGACCACCCGTACCGCCCGCAGTATTATCGAAAGACCAGCCATATCCACCTCCGGTAACAATACCTTCAGAACCATCTGTTTCGATGGTAAAGGTTCCGTCTTCTTCGCAGATAGAAACTTCACCAGTAGTGGCTAATTCGCCTGGGCTACATACTACCACTGTTGTATCACATGGAGTACCAGACATACAGGTGATCGCTGGAAATCCATTATCTACTGCTTCTGCGACGCCACAATTATCGGCTTCATTAATTACAATTAGATAAGTACCGGTCTCAGAGGCTGTCCAGGTAATGGAGCATCCGTCACCATCACCGGCTCCAAAAGCATCAATAGCTCCACTAGGGGCAATAATAGTAAATTCAGGTGTCCAGGAGCCTGCTCCGGGACCATTACACATACTGAACGTATACTCTCCTCCTTCAATAAAATTCTCTATGGAATAAGCTTCAGATTTCCAAACTTGAAAATCCTGAATTTCATTGAAAGGACATCCATTACCATCATCACAGGGTGCACCTCCAAAGGCGGTATTGAAATCCGTCCAACCTGTTGTAGGAGATGGATCTACCCAATCTTCACACTGAGCGGAAAGTTGAGCAGTAAATAAAATAGAAAAGAAAATGCCCGCAAAGGCTACTTTGTAAAATGTTGATCGCATGTTTAAATGACTTTAATTAAAAAATAATTCCTTTGACAACGTGTCAAAGTTTATAGTAATGTATTCAAAATGTACAAGTTAATGCAAAAATGAACACTTTTTATTAATATTTCCTGTTCTGCTTAATGCAAAACAAACTAATCTAAAAACTTCGTTAAACTAGGCTTGATATTTGCTTTTTAAGCAGTAATAGAAAAGAGGTTGATTCGATGGGATCGAATCAACCTCTTTTCTATTTTATAAAATACTTTAATTTACGGTCGGATTTTTTTCTTCTTGTTCTTCAATCGTACCATTTTCGCTACTCTCCATTCCGGGGCGAGCACCGATCAATTTCTCTACATCTGACTTGAGCAACACTTCTTTTTCCAATAATCGTTCAGCTAGTTGTCCTAGCTCTGTTCTTCGCTCAAGCAATAAATTCTTGGCGCGTTCATACTGGCTGTCGATCAATTTTCTGACTTCTTCATCGATCAAATTAGCCGTATCATCAGAAAATGGCTTTTGGAATTGATCTTGTTGCAAGCCGTAGAAGGAGACATTTCCAACTTTTTGATTCATCCCGAAGACTGTGACCATGCTGTAAGCCATCTTCGTAACCTGATCCAAATCGTTTTGTGCACCAGTTGATATTTTACCAAAAATGATTTGCTCGGCGGCCCGTCCGCCTAAGGTCATACACATTCTGTCGAGTAACTGCTCCGTCTGAGTGATGTATTCTTCTTTAGGAAGATACTGAGCGTAACCCAACGTCCCGATACCTCTAGGCACAATAGTGACCTTAACCAATGGAGAAGCGTGTTCAAGGAACCATCCACAGATGGCATGACCTGCTTCATGATAAGCGATGATTTTCTTTTCTTCGGGAGAAATGATCTTATTCTTCTTCTCCAATCCTCCGATCACTCGGTCCAGCGCATAATTAAAGTCTTCCATATCGACGGCGCTCTTATTGCGTCGGGCTGCAATTAGGGCTGCTTCGTTACATACGTTAGCAATATCCGCACCTGCAAACCCAGGAGTCATTTCTGCCAAAGTATAAGGCTTTATATCCGGACCGATTTTTATATTCTTTAAGTGTACTTTGAAGATCGCCTCCCTTCCCTTCAGGTCCGGACGATCAATTCCGATCTGACGGTCAAAACGACCGGGACGAAGAAGCGCATTATCCAGTACATCAGGACGGTTGGTGGCAGCCATGAGAATTACGCCCTTGTCTGTGCTAAAACCATCCATCTCCACCAATAGCTGGTTGAGCGTATTTTCACGCTCGTCGTTTCCTCCTTGAAAAGATCCCTTTCCGCGGGCCCGACCGATAGCGTCGATCTCATCAATAAATACGATACAGGGCGCTTTTTCTCTCGCTTGCTTGAATAGGTCCCGCACTCTGGAGGCACCTACACCTACGAACATCTCAACAAAATCAGAACCAGAGATTGAAAAGAAAGGTACACCTGCCTCACCGGCAACTGCCTTAGCAAGTAACGTTTTACCTGTACCCGGAGGGCCTACCAATAGCACGCCTTTAGGAATTTTACCACCTAAGGCAGTATATTTCTTTGGATTTTTCAGAAAATCAACCACTTCCATTACCTCTTCTTTCGCCTCGTCTAGCCCGGCTACATCCTGAAAAGTAACCGTCACTTTGGTATTCTTATCAAACAGGGTAGCCTTTGATTTGCCGATATTAAAGATCTGGGCCCCCGGTCCAGCACCACCCCCACCTACTCTTCGCATGATGAACAACCAAATTGCAACCAAGATGATGATGGGTACCACCCAGCTTAGAATAGGGGTAAGCCAGTCTTGTTTCTTAACATATTTTGGGTAGATACGCTCCTGAGCCGGAATATCATCCTGGATACGTTCTAACTTTTCTTCAAAGCGTTCAACCGATCCAACCTGAAAATAAAAATGAGCCTGATTGCTTCTAAATTTATTTTTGGAGGCGCTTTTATACTTATCTATTCGATCTTCTTTTAGATAGACCTGGGCATACTCGTCATTTTCAACAATGACTAATTTTACGTCTCCGTCGCGCACCATTTGTTCAAACTTACCCCAATCAATAGGTTCTTTGTTCAGACTACTGAACAATGGCAGATTGAGCGCAAGTAGCAATAGAGCAATAACACCGTAAATCCAATAAAAATTAAATTTATTATTGCCCTTTTTATTATTGTTGTTATTATTCTTCTTGTTTTCCATCTACATTTCAATAATGATTCAAAAAATACTTCCCTTAATCAAACTTACAAACAAATTAAATGGTGAAAGTTCGTTAGTTAAACGGTTAAAATCGAAAATCGTTAACGTTTTTTCGACTATTTCAGCAAGATCACGAACTAACGGCTTAATTATTTCTTTTGCAGGTAGGCGCGGAAGAGGTTACAAATTATCGTATTCGGTAAATTTGGCATCACTCCACATTTCTTCCAACTCGTAAAATCTTCGCATTTCCGGATAGAAAACATGAACTACGGTATTAAAAAAATCTATACAAATCCAAGTTGCTCGCTGTTCTCCTTCTACGTAGGAAGGCCTTATCTGTTCATCCTCTTTCAATCGCCGGCATATATTATCAGAGATTGCTTTAACTTGAGTTGTTGAGTCACCTTCACAGATAATAAAAAAGTCAGTGGGAGAATCTTCTAATTGCCGCAGGTCGAGTTTTAAAATATTTTTCCCTTTGGTGTCCTGAATACTATCTACAATCAAATCGTTCAACTCCTCAGTGGTTAGCTTTTTTGGTTTAACTTGATCCCTTGTATTCAAATTGTACAGTTCTTATATTTAAATTAAAAAATAGATTCTTATTTAATCGAAAAAGTTATTTATGTTTAAGTGGCAAACCAGAATTCTAACCTTTCTTTTAAATAGGAAAAAATGAAAGCACTTTCTGGTTTAAAAAAGTTGATAATTTATAACTTTATTAACCTTACTAATTTCTTATTTCGTTATAAAAGTAAAAAAAAATTTTGTTACCCTCGGATAGCACAACGCTTTTTATTGGAAAAGTGTTTCATCATTTCGAAAAATTAGACTCCACCAACAGCTATGCTCTTGATTTACTTGCAAAAAGCAGACCAGTAGAGGGAACTGCCATTTCGGCACATTTTCAATCAAAAGGTAAAGGTCAACATGAAAACCACTGGCATAGTGAAGCCCATCAAAATATTCTTCTTAGCATCATCCTCTATCCTACTTTTTTACCTCCTCAAAACAGCTTTCTTTTCAACCAGTCTGTGGCCCTTGCTATTTCCGACTTTCTCCAACCCTTGATGAATGAGCCTGTACAGATCAAATGGCCCAATGATATTATTGTTGATCAACAGAAGATTGCAGGTATCCTCATCCAGAATAGTATTCAGTACAAATCGATCAAAACATCAGTGGTCGGCATGGGGATCAATATTAATCAACGCAACTTCCCTGATTTCAGGCCCCCAGCTACCTCTTTAGCCCTGCAGACCCAAGAACACCACGATCTAAAAGCACTACATATGCCACTATGCCATGCGATCGAAAAGCGCTACTTGCAATTGAAGAATAAACAATACCAATTTATCAAACAAGCTTACCTTGACCGCCTGTGTCAACTTAACCAACCAGCTTTGTACCAAAAAGTCGTCAACCAGACGATTTTCGAAGGTGTCATTAGAGGAACAAACCACTCTGGTAAGTTATTAATGGAAGTCAATGGAAAGAAAGAAACGTTTGATATAAAAGAGATTAAATTCGTTTGGAAATGACGCTTTTATAAAATTCTTAAATCTGCGTCACGCAATAAAATAATACATGAATTTTTTCATCTCCATTTATACTAAATCCGCTCTCCAAATCGTCTTAATGGCACGGCGTAACTAAACGATTTGGAACCATAAGTTTTCACAAAATAATCAGGAGACTTATGGTTTTCTTTTTTATCTAATTCCTCTTTTTCACAATAATATATTGCCCTTTACGAAGAAGGGCATCCTTTTTTATATCGTTCCATTTCGCCAGTTTTCTGACTTTCAGTCCTTCGAACTTAGCTTCCAGTTCTATAAGAGAGGTTTCATTTTCTACTTTATAATAGATGTAATTTTCCTTATCCAATAGTAATTCTTCCAATTTCAGGGCTTTCAGATCATCAGAGCGGTCAACCTCGGGTAATTTGGGAGAATTGGCAAAGGGTATTTTTTCAGCCACTCCCATCGGCTCTTTATAGGGTTTCGGTTTGTAAATGATCAACTCCTGCCCTTCCCGAATGTAAAAGGAGTTCAGGTTGTTCCAGGTTCTTATATTGTAAACGGAACAATTAAATAGCTTTGCCAGCTTATCAATATTATCGCCTTTCTGCACGGTAAAGCTTGTTTTAAGGTAATTTTCCAGTCCCTTTCTATCTTTTGGAGCCCTAGCGGGCTGTATGGGGGCCGGGATAGACGTACCGTATGTGTACGCATTTTTCTGGTCGGGCCGCTTCAGGACATCAAGAAATCGCCCCATTGCACGTTGAGGCAGGATCAGGTAGTATCCTTTGACGCTTTGGGGAATGAAGCGATGTTTATACGAAGGGTTGAGTTCGGCGATCATTTCTACAGAAATACCAGACATGGCGGCGATCTCATAAAAGCTCAGTCCCTGATAGACCTTGGTAATCGCAGTCATTTGCAAGTCAATTTCGGGGTAGTTTGGTTCCAGGTCATGCAAGTGGTAGTAGTTCCAGATGTAGAGCGCTGCGATAAAAGCCGGTACATAATTGCGGGTTTCCCGCGGCAGGTATCTTCGGATACGCCAGAAGTCTTTGCTTCCCCCTCTCCGGATAGCTCTTTTCACCCTGCCGGGTCCGCCGTTATAAGCAGCAAGGGCAAGGGTCCAGTCTCCAAACCGATTGTATAATTTTTCGAGGTAGGTCAACGCAGCTTCGGTAGAACGGTAGGGGTCTTTTCGCTCATCTACGTAGCGGTCGATGCGTAAGCCAAAAGCTTTTCCTGTTCTTTCCATGATCTGCCACAGCCCCACCGCGCTAGCTCTCGAAACGGCAGCCGGATTAAGGGCTGACTCTACAATGGGCAGGCATTTTAAATCCATGGGGAGATTATTTTCGACCAGGTATTTCTCAAAAACCGGGAAAAACTGCACCGTCCGGCCGAGCATCCGCTCGGTTCGCTCGCGACTGCGCACGGCATAAGTTTTGATATACCCCTTAACCACTGAATTCATTCGTGGAGGGATCATATCCGTGGTGAGGTTCTTCAATCGCCTGGAAAGGTCGTCATCGGTATAGATGGGGATCGTTTTGACCGGTTGGGTAGAATAGGGCAGTATGTTTTGTGCAGGGAGCGAAATTAAAATCGAAAAGAAAAAAATAAACCCGGGTAGCAATGGCTTCATGTTGGTACGCAGTTTTAGCAGAATCGGTTATGAATTTGAAGAAACAGGTAGTATTCAATTAAATAAGGTTAACGAACACAGCAAACAAATGTATTAAAATAATCGTAATCTTTTAACTCCAATCTCCTATAGATTTAGGGTATTTTTGGTTAATGTTATTTAAATAGGATAGTAAATGGAAGGAGGCAAGAATTGTTCCAAAAAGGGAAGGACGGTTAGTAGTTAGTAGTTGGTGGTTAGTAGTTGAGGGGTGAACATAATTCAGAAGATTAATCAAAAGGCTGAAAGCTTTTAATGTGCATAGCCCCATATGAAATGCAGGGTGAGCATAATAGCCCGCCGCTCGTTTGGACCTCCTGCGTCCAAATGTACCTGCCCGTTTGGACGTCTTTCGTCCAAACACACATTACGGCCTGCTCGTTTGGACGTCTTCGTCCAAACGCACATTACGGCCTGCTCGTTTGGACGTCTTTCGTCCAAACGCACATTACGACCTGCCCGTTTGGACGTCTTTCGTCCAAACGCACATTACGACCTGCCCGTTTGGACGTCTT
>CAZHOV010000068.1:24370-28491 GCA_964534315.1 uncultured Saprospiraceae bacterium
TCGTCCAAACGCACATTACGGGTACCTCCAGGTACCCAACGATCCAGGATATACTAATTTTGCAAATTTTTTTCAAGCCTCCGGAAACACTCAGAAGGTAAGACAAAACAGAGATCCGCTACCTCCTCCCGCGTTGACTTAAGTCGACACTAAACAAAATGCTTAATCAACTCCTCCATTCTCACCTTTTCCTGCTCTCCCGTTTCCATATTCTTCAGGCTTAACTGATTGGTATCCATTTCCTCTTTGCCGACCAGTACGACATAGGGCACCTGGCGGGCGTTAGCATATTTCATCTGTTTTTTCAACTTGACCGGATCTGGATATAACTCCGAGGGAATGCCTTTTGCGCGAAGTTGTTCCAGGCATTTGAAAGCATATAGGTGAGACGCCTGATCGAAGGCGATGAAGAGCACTTTCAATCCTTCTTTTAAGACCGCGGGAAACAAATCCAACCCTTCCATCACATCATAAATACGTTCTGCACCAAAAGAAATACCCACTCCCGATACATCCTTTAGCCCAAAAAGCCCGGTCAGATCATCATAGCGGCCACCACTGGCGATGCTGCCCATTTTGACATTGTTGGCAGCTACTTCAAAAATACAACCAGTGTAGTAGTTGAGGCCGCGGGCCAGGGTCGGATCGAAGACCAGGGCATTGTTTAACTTTTCAACATCCAGGTATTGGTACAGCGTATCCATTTCTTGTAACCCAAGCTGGCCGATCTCACTATTTTCTAACAGTGTTTTCCATTTGGAGGGCTCTTGCTCCTCCAACATGTCTTTTATTATTGCCACGCTTTTTTCAGCAATACCGCGACCCAACAATTCTTTTTCCACACCTTCCAGCCCTATCTTATCCAGCTTATCAATAGCCACGGTCATTTCGACCATCTTGTCCCCCACCCCGGCTACCTCTGCCAGTCCGGCCAGGATCTTCCGGTTATTGATCTTTATGGTGACCTCTATCCCTAGCTTTGTAAAGACCTCATCGAATATTTGCATCAGCTCGGCTTCATACAATAGAGAACCAGAGCCCACCACATCCGCATCGCATTGGTAAAACTCCTGATATCGGCCTTTTTGTGGACGATCAGCTCGCCAAACCGGTTGGATTTGATAGCGTTTAAAAGGAAAAGCCAGGTCATTTTGATTCATGACCACAAAGCGGGCAAAGGGTACGGTCAGGTCATAACGAAGGCCCCGCTTGGAGATGGAAGAGACTAATTTGGCAGAATCTCTGGCTTCCAGGGCTTTTTCATCTGCCTTAGACAGAAAATCGCCATTGTTCAAAACTTTGAACAATAACTGGTCACCTTCATCTCCGTACTTTCCGGTAAGTGTACTGAGGTTTTCCATGGCCGGCGTTTCTATGGGTAGAAAGCCAAACTTCGTAAACACGTCTTTGATGATGTCGAATATATAGTTGCGTTTGAGGACTTGCTCGGTGGTGAAGTCCCGGGTGCCTTTAGGTATGCCAGGTTTCATATTACCATTTTTTCAGGATGGAACGCGAATCAGGCGGATCAACCGGATCTTCGCGGATTAAATCGAAATCTGCAAAAATCTGTAATCTGTGTTCCATCTTATTTTATATTACCGAAGCGAATTGCTTCAGAAAGCGAATATCATTTTCAAATAACAGACGGATATCACTAATGCGATGCAGGAGCATAGCTTGACGCTCGATACCCATGCCGAAAGCAAAACCTGTGTATTCCTCACTGTCGATGCCGCAGTTGTCTAGTACGGCGGGGTCTACCATTCCGCAACCCAGGATCTCCAACCAGCCAGTTCCTTTGGTAATCCGGTGGTCGATCTCGTCTTTCAGTCCCCAGTAAACATCCATCTCGGCGCTAGGTTCGGTGAAAGGGAAATAAGAAGGACGGAGGCGAATCCTGGTATCGGCGCCATACATTTCCTTAGCGAAATAAAGCAGGGTCTGCTTCATGTCGGCAAAAGAGACATTTTTATCTACATACAAACCTTCCACCTGATGGAACTGACAATGCGAACGTGCTGAGATGGTCTCATTGCGGTACACCCTTCCCGGTGCAATAATCCTTATTGGCGGTTTTTGAGATGTCATCACTCTTGCTTGCACAGAGGAAGTATGCGTTCGCAGCACCATATTGGTGCTATCCTTAAGGTAAAACGTATCCTGCATATCACGGGCCGGATGATCTTCCGGTGTATTCATCGCGGTAAAGTTGTGCCAGTCGTCTTCGATCTCGCGATCTTCGGCAATAGAAAACCCGATTTTTTCAAAAATCTGAATGATGCGGTTCATCGTCAGGGTGACCGGATGCTGGCTTCCGAGTTGAATGGGCTCGGCAGGGGCCGTCAGGTCAATATCTTGGGCACTAGCTTGATCTGCAGCGGCTTCTAACTCCGCTTTAACCGCTTCATACTTGGCCTCGGCCGTTTGCTTGACCTTATTCACCAACTGACCAAAGTCAGCTTTGCGTTCATTGGGCACATTCCGGATCTCCCCAAAAAGCGGCTTGACCACATTTTTAGACCCCAGATATCGAATGCGGAAATCCTCCAACGCTTCTGCCGTTTTCGGCTTGGCGGCATCAATTTCTTTTAATAAATCGTTTACCTTATCGAATACTTCCATTACCAAATGATTTCATTTCTTAAGAGAACACAAACTTAGGAATGAAAATTTAATAAATCAGTCAGTTTTTTAAAAAATTTGGACCTTTAAGGAAAATTAAAGCATAGACCAACCATTTCATGATAAAAATAAGCCAGCTCACCCGCCAGGATCTCGCCTTCTTCCTCTTACTGGTATTTCCTATTGCCCTTCTCTTTTCCAAATTTGTGCTCACCCTGGTCATGATTGCGCTGATTGCTGTTGCTTTTTTTGAAATTCAACCTCAAAAAAGCCCTTATGTTTCCATCAATCCCAGGTTGATCAGCAATGTAAAGTGGCTATTTGAGTATCGCTCCTATGCCATGGTCCTGATTATCTTCCTACTGACACTTATTGGAGGGCTATATTCAACAGATTTGAGCTATTGGGGGGAGCGAGTGCGTATTCGGCTTCCCTACCTTATCCTGCCCATCGCGTTTGCAGGTATACCGCCCTTGGGCGAAAAGCGTTACTTTCAAATCCTGGCGTTTTCTTTTTTAATCGTATTCCTTACTGCTATCGGAGTTTTCATTAATTATTTGTTGCATTTCGAAGCTATCAATGATCTGTTGAGTAAAGGACAAACAGTCCCTACGCCGATCAATCATATCCGCTTTAGTTTATTAGTGGCGTTCATGATCATTGTGGGAGGGGTCTTGTATTTAGAAAAAAAAGAATGGTTGGTCAGTTGGGAAAAACGATTTTATCTCATTAGCAGCGTATTTCTGTTTCTTTTCATACATGTATT
Organism: uncultured Saprospiraceae bacterium; assembly: GCA_964534315.1. Lineage (GTDB taxonomy): Bacteria > Bacteroidota > Bacteroidia > Chitinophagales > Saprospiraceae > CAZHOV01. Next base: position 27,762 of record CAZHOV010000068.1, read on the forward strand.
GTCTGTGCGGAGCGGATTGGCTGTTTTATATGCCACATTATTTTTCCTGATTTTAAGATATATTGTACGAAGGCAAAGATACCTGATAGGTATCGGCGCTTTGCTATTAATGGGGTTGTTGCCCTTTCTGGCATATTATACCGTACCAAGTTTCAAAAGTAAAATAGACTATACGTTTTGGGATCTTAAAATGTTCCGCGAAGGGAAAGGCGCCTCCTATTCCGATTCGGAGCGCTGGATATCGCTGAGCGTAGGCTGGCAGATCGCAAAGGAAAACCCCGTTTTTGGAATTGGCGTAGGCGATCTGAGGCAGCGCGTCGAAACTATTTTCCAAGAGCAATATCCAAAGGTTAAAAAACCAAAAATGCCACACAATCAACTGCTCTCGGTCTGGGCTGCAAGCGGGATAATCGGATTAGCACTTTTTTTATTTGCGTTTTTCTACCCTTTATTTTACAAGAAAAGCTACAACCACCTACTCTTTTTTGCCCTCCACATCATTATTTTCATCTCTTTCATGATGGAAAATACGATTGAAAATGCAATAGGCGCGGCCCTTCACAGCATGTTTTTACTACTAATGATCAATCATCTATCAGGCAAGGAGGAACAAAAATGATCCCGTCACGCATCTACCTGATGCGGGACAAAATAATTAATGTTTGTTTCTTTGATTCATTGCACTGTCTTTTCCTGAAAAATGTCTACAGGTTTACAAATAAAATAATTA
>CAZHOV010000069.1:0-8331 GCA_964534315.1 uncultured Saprospiraceae bacterium
CATTATAGTGTAGGGTTATCCTTTTTTCAAAAAGAATATCTCCTAAACTATAAAACATTCCTTAGAGGGAGTCTAAAAGACTTTTTAGACGGCCTCTTTTTCGGGGGCTTGCTTTATTACCAATTTTTTTTATATTTTTGTAGTAACAAAGAAACTATTGCACCAAATAACTCGTAAGAGCTAAATGAACATATAAAACATAATCCAAGGCTATTTCTTTACTAAAACAGTTTTCCCATGATTATTTTAGCAGTTTTACTCATTATTTTGGGTATGTTTAGCTATGAAATCGTTAATGAAGTCTGAGCTAAACCACCCATTTATCCAAACTACGCGCGCTGAAGAGCAAATCCATTAAAGAGTCATTCATAGGAATGGCTCTTTTTATTTTTGGGGTCCTTTTACCGCTTCGTACATCGCCTCAATGTCTTTTAGGCTATACAAGCCGCTTAATCCTTTTTGGAAAATAAATTCTTTGTCTCCTTGTAATTTTATATATCTAAAGTTGTATTCGGTAGTCGTCGAATCAATCTGTTTTTCAAAGATAAAACCGCCCTCATCTTCATTAATTACTTTTGAGAAGTAACGCTCGGCTTTCACTTCTGAAAGCACTTCATTTTTTGATTGCTCCAGATTATTACTTTTTGCATTTTTAATCCAAAGCTGCACATAAAAATTTTCGGCTTCATTTCGAATAGACAATCCCTTTCTTACGATCCAATCCTCTTTTTTTACCTCAACGCTATCCGGAGCCAGGATGGTCAAAGGAACACCGTATTCCAGTAAATCTTTGGGTTTAAAATTGGACGTACTCCCTGTATTGCAGGCAGAGAAAAATAAAACTAATAATGTGAAGGAGATCCCTAATCTTTTCATTTTGATCATTGATTTTATGAAAAAAAGTGGCAAACAAAAACAGTATACTAATGCATAATGGAATCGCAAATTAAAGGAAATTTATGAACCAAAAGCATTCTGATTCAACAAACCAGTTGATTATACAAAAAAAGCCCTGAAGTTTGAAGTACTTCAGGGCTTTTCTTCAGGTAAAGACTATCTCTAAATGTACTTCACCTGATTTCTATCCAGGATAATATCTTTCAGCTCTTTAAGAAAAGCATATTGTTCAGGCATAACTTTTTTGAAGGCTTCTTTGACAGCAAAAAAAGTACCTTGCTCCATCTCGGGAAGCATCTGACTTAATTGATCGGCAACGATCTTAACATCCTCCTTAACCAGGGCACGAATAGAAGGAATATCATGCCAGTCTCCCTCCACAGCACAAGCCCATTCGAGTTGACCATCTTTACCTTCGACTGGATCCAGCTCAATGAGTATTTCTTTAGAATTTTTGGAGAGCTCAGCGCAACTTGGAAACTCCCAGTTGCCATCACTTGAATTAACAAGAAAAATCTCCAATCCCTTTTTATTTATCCTGTAAATTATTATCCTAACTTGATCAAAGACATTCATAAGAGTTATTTTTCTAATCAGATATCTAACAATTTTAATAACCATATGGTTACTAACATCCCTTAAAAAAGATAGTTTAGGAACAAGAATTTTCAATATTGGTTGAAAAAATTAGAGTAAAATTAAAAATAAAATGGAAATTCAATATTTTTTAGAATAGTTTAGGGTAAGAATACAGCTACAACAAAGATGCTATTATTTATTTAGGATAATTCCAAATAGATACCGAAGTTTAAATATTGGTCTTTTTCTTGACCATTTCGAGTATGGAAAGGGACAATAGAAGCGCCTCTTCTTCTTTATCCATTGGACTGACTAATTCGAAGGCTCGTGGATTGACAGCCCGGGCATTTTCAGGCTTAACCAACATAGCCAATTCTTTGTCTTTCACTAAGATAGGCAGATGTAAGCCTTCACTTTCTTTATTGATCTTGGCCAGCAAGCGGTTGCTTTTTCCGGCATAAAGCGCTCCATTATTAGCAAGATTTCCGATAAATTGCCCATTGATCCTGATCTGAGTATGCTTTTCCCGAATGCGGTATTCAAATTCCATTTCTGAAGTGGTGGCGTAAATAACGGCGTTTTCTTTTGAAGACATATACTTTTTATAGGCATATGCTACCAGCGGCTCATGATAAATGGAGGTAAAAACCCCTTTTGCCGTTTTTGTAAACCCTTTCTTGGTTGAAGTATTGATCTGGTTGAGCGACAGCAACTCCAGCTCTTCCTTATCCCAAGGCACCAACTCAGAAATGTACGGCTTCATTTCCTCTTTTAGCTTTCTCAGATCGTTATTAATTTTGCCTTTGCCCGGCTGAAAATTGACTAACAATTGGTACAACAAATAGATGCCTCCCATAGAAAGCAGGGTAAACAAAAGCAACGATATCAAAAAAAATCCACCCATTTCAATTAGTTTGATTGACTTAAACAGTAAGGCAAAAAAATTGGTAGAATAATTTTTTTAGGTTCAAATGAAAATTCCTGCATATATTGAAGGACCTGGCCTTCATTATTACAGTAAAGGCAAGACATTTTTTAATAAAAAATTTGCGTCCTTTACTGTACTTTCCAAGTATTCAATTATTGAAGTTGTTTAAAGTTATTTCTCTGGACTGCATGATAAGCATTGAGCTCATTGACTTCAGCTATTTTTCGTCCCGTACTTTCCAAGTACGAAACTCAAAATGAGCTTTGTCACTAAACTCAAGCCTCATCATTCGCCCTCAGACAAAAACTTTAAACAACTTCATTCAGTCCATTTCATTCGAACAAATTATTCTACAAGCAATTTTGATTTGCCGCTTATAAACTTGCAATATTCAAAATAAGTAAATAAAGCTCAAATGACCTATTTATTTAGGGCAATATTACTAAAACTTTCGACAGAATACGGCTATTTCCTTTACCTGATTGCTCCCGATCGCAAATTAAAAAGGATCCCCCTATTCTCCGCATCCCGAAATTCCTGTTTTCTCGCTTCCAGCGCCTCTATTTCATGAGAAGCCAAGATAGACAGATCAAGAGCCAGGATGCTGTCCAACTCAGCTATAAGCGCCGGTTTATCTTCCCAGAAGGTGGCATCTTGGTGGAGAATACTATTTAACCACGCCTGCTTTAACTGGAGAATCTCTGGTCTAAACAAGCTATCCTGGCGCAATAAGGTATCCATCCTTTTTATCGAGGCGAAGTGATGGCCGGCCCCGAGATGACTGTGAATTTCGTGTGCACTAACCGGAAAATCCCAGATTTTATGATAGTATTCGATACTGTCCGGGGCATACAAACTACAACAGAGTCCAAAAAACGAATCGTCAATAGCGGTACTAGTCTTTTTAGCTTTTTCAAGAAAAGCTTTATAACTAATAAATGGTTGGAAAAAAGTAGAAGAAACATCCTGAAAAATAACCCCTGGAAGGAGCGAATCATGAACGAATTTGTAAATAAAAGGTGTATTTCCTTGTTCAGTGATTTGATTTAATAGTGCTTGGGGTAGCTTTTGTCCTTTTTGTAGCAGCTTTTTCAGGTCAGTATCTTGTTGTACCTTTCCCCAAGCTTCCTGATAATGCACAATCTCTGTGGCTAAAGAATCTCCAAACAGTGCAGCAAGCTGATGGCGATAACGCATTCGTTCCCATGATATTAGCGCTTTGGACGGCTCGATAAATCCGCCAAAAATCCAGCCTTTTTTTTGATCTGGGGTAAGGACAAAGTACCAGGGTTCGATCAATTCCTGCTGATCTTTAGCGATCCGGGTTAAGAAACGGCTCGTACTGTCTTGATATCGAAAGGAATCTCCTTTTTCTAATTTAAGAATTGGTGTTCCATCAGGGCCTGGGTTCTTCATGAGGAACGTCTCCTGATTGGTATAAAAATCAGGTTTAAAGGCATCCACAGGAGCTTTTTTTTCTTTGGAAACAGGTTGGCAGGCGGTAAATATATTGATTATCAACAGTGTAGATATCAATCTGTACATGAGAGAACGCTTGAGTATGGGTAGAGCATTTAGGTCAAGAGCGCTTTAATTTCGACTGCTTTTATTACCCCAGATAAGATTTCAGATTATTTTTATTGTAGGACTTTCTCAACCTTCTGATGGCTCGTTCTTTAATCTGACGTACGCGTTCTCTGGTGAGGCCATATAATTCGCCTATTTCTTCAAGGGTAAGCGCTTTGTATCCGTTAAGTCCGTAGTAGGAAGAGAGTACTTCGACTTCGCGCGGAGAGAGGATAGAGAGGCCTTGCTGAACTTCTTCTTTCAGGGATTGCTCCATAAGGGTATTATCGGGGCTCATCGTCTCCTCTGAAGGTACAACATCCAGCATGGTAGAGTCTCCTTCTTCGCTACTTAGGGGAGCGTCGAAAGACACATGGCGGCCATTGCCTTTGAGCATATTAGAGATTTCTTTAGGCGTCATGTCGAGCAGGTCAGCCAACTCTTCGTTGGTCGGTTCCCGTTCAAATTCTTGAACGAAAGACAGGTATGCTTCATTAACCTTATTGTATGATCCTACTTTATTAAGCGGAAGGCGTACCAGTCTGGAGTATTCAACTATGGCTTGAAGGATAGACTGCCGAATCCACCAGACGGCGTAAGAGATAAACTTAAATCCTTTAGTTTCATCAAATCGCTTGGCGGCTTTCATAAGCCCTACATTGCCTTCATTGATGAGATCGCTAAGCGAGAGGCCCTGATTTTGATATTGCTTGGCCACGGAAACTACAAAACGGAGGTTTGACTTGGTCATTTTTTCTAAAGCCGCTTCATCCCCTTCCCTGATCTTGCGTGCCAGAACTGCTTCTTCTTCAGCATTGAGCATGGGTATCTTTCCAATATCATTGAGATATTTATCCAGGGCAAGACTTTCCCTGGAAGTAATTTTATTAGTAATTTTTAACTGACGCATATTGGATGGAGATTAGGATTTTTACAGGTTTTAGTACGTTTGTAAAAGGATTAAGTTCCCTTTTTTTGCACTTGACTTTTTAGCTAAAAAGTACTAATGCATTATTTTCAATTAAAATACAATATCTCTTCCCAAAAAGTTTCTAATTTAAGAAATTGTTTTAATTTTTTTTCTTTTGAAAAAAGCAACGTTTAGCAAATTAAATTGTAATAAACCATTAAACAGTAAGGCAAAAAAATTGGTAGAATAATTTTTTTAGGTTCAAAAGGAAATGCCCTGATTTTTTCAAAAATCAGGGCATCTCCTTTCAAAATAAATCCTTCTATTCTATTATCGTCTTCTGTCGCGATCACCTCTATCGCCACCTCCATTTTGCGATTTACCGGAGGGGTGTGGGATAAGAGCTTTGCGTGAAAGTCTGAATTTACCCGTTTTCTTATCAATACCGATAAGTTTTACTTCAACAGGATCCCCTTCTTTGAAAACATCGGAGACGTTTTCAATGCGTGAATGAGAAATTTCTGATACGTGAAGGAGTCCGCTTCTGCCCATGAACTCGACAAATACGCCGTAGGGCATTACCGATACTACTTTAGATTGGTAGACATCGCCTACTTCAGGTACGTGGGTAATGGTTTTAATCCTACCCAGGGCCGCATCGATAGAGGCTTTATTATTACTTGCGATACTTACGATACCCTTATCGTCAACTTCTTCGATATTGATAACGGTCTCCGTTTCGGCTTGAATTTCCTGGATGATCTTACCTCCAGGACCGATAACCGCACCGATGAAGCTTTTATCAATGGTGATCTCCACAATACGGGGAGCATGGGGTTTAAAGTCATCTCTGGGCGCTTCAATCGTTTCATTCATTTTTTCGAGAATGTGTAAGCGGCCTTTTTTAGCTTGATCCAACGCTTTTTCAAGCTGTTCATAGGGAAGCCCGTCGATCTTGATATCCATCTGGCAGGCGCAGATACCATCTTCGGTACCTGTTACTTTAAAGTCCATATCCCCGAGAGCATCTTCATCACCCAGGATGTCAGAAAGGATAGCCGTCCGTTCTCCGTCGGAAATCATTCCCATAGCAATTCCGGAAACCGGCTTTTTAATCCTGATCCCGGCATCCATCAGGGCTAATGAGCCAGAACAAACGGTAGCCATAGAAGAAGAACCATTGGATTCAAGAATATCCGAAACGATCCTTATAGCGTATGGATTTTCATCGGGCATTACTTGTTTGAGTGATCTGCCTGCGAGATTAGCATGTCCTACTTCCCGACGGCCGGGACCTCTCATAGGCTTAACCTCATTGACGGAGAAAGCAGGAAAATTATAATGTAGAATAAAATCTTCGTAGTAATTCTCCAGCGCTTTGTCAATCATCATACGGTCGAGATTTGTACCGAGCGTAACGGTGGCCAGCGCCTGGGTTTCTCCACGGGTAAAAATAGCGGAGCCGTGGGTAGAAGGCAAGTAGTCGATCTCGCACCAGATTGAACGAATTTCATCAAATGCTCTGCCATCAAGACGAATATGATCGGTTAAAACCATATTTCGAATAACTTCCTTTTTGAGTTTGTCGAAGTAATCCTGAGCCAGTTCCCCATTTTCTTCCATATATTCCTCTCCCTTCGATTCGGTCAGCTGCTCGATTAGTTCTTCTTTGATCGCTTTAAACTGTTCTTTTCTAGCTCCTTTATCAAGTCCACCTTTAGCAACTTCCAGGATCTTCTCGGAAGTCATTTCGGCAATAAGCTTTTGTAACTCTTCATTGGAAGGCCCCTCTTCAAGTTCACGTTTGTTAAGGGCTTTATCTCCAACCTTTTGAGCGAGATCTAACTGAGCCTGGCATTGTACTTTTACCGCTTCATGTCCAACTTTGATAGCTTCGATAAGATCAGCTTCCTGGCATTCTTTAGCTTCTCCCTCGACCATCATGACATTATCGAGCGTTGCAGCTACAATGATATCCAGATCGGCTTCTTCCAAAGCAGATTTGGGAGGATTTACCCGATACTCTCCGTTAATTCTGGCAACCCGCACTTCTGAGATAGGACCGGCCCAGGGGATATTCGAAACTGAAAGGGCGGCCGAAGTGGCCAGAGCAGCGTAGGCATCTGGTAAGACATCTTGTTCACCTGAGATCAAATTGATAATGATTTGTGTTTCATTCATATATCCTTCCGGGAATAGCGGTCGGATAGCTCGATCTACTAGTCGGGATGTAAGAACTTCGTAGTCGTTGAGCTTGGTTTCTCTCCTGAAAAAATTACCAGGAATACGACCGGCAGATGCGAATTTTTCCTGATAATCTACAGATAGAGGGAAGAAAGGCTGGCCTTCTCTGGCTTCTTTTGCAGATACGGCGGTAGCAAAAAGCATCGTATCACCGACGCGAACAACGACGGACCCGTCAGCCTGAGCGGCTAATTTACCCGTTTCAATAATTACTTCCTGACCATCAGGAAGATTAAACGATGTAGTAATAGGAATTTTGTTTCCCATGTTAAAATTTTAATTTCTGATCATAAAAAAGGAGCAGTTACTCCGAATAATTTCAAGGAGAGCTCTCAAGTCTCTCTACCGCACCAACGTATTCATTGATGCCTATCTAAAACTTAAAGGTAAGAATCTTTGGCTTGCATTCTTAAAAAGAGAAGAGAAAATTGTAAAAGGGGGCTGACACAGTTGTATTGAGCCAGCCCCCTTTGGCAGTATTTATTTCCGAATTCCTAATTTCTCAATAAGTGCCCGATATTTGTTGATATCTTTTTTTGCCAGATACCCTAACAATCTTCTTCGCTTACCTACCAACCCTAAAAGCGTTCTTCTGCAAGAATGATCTTTTTGGTTGGCTTTCAGATGCTCAGATAAATTTTGAATTCGATAGGTAAACAAGGCAATTTGCCCTTCCGTTGAACCGGTGTTACCTTCAGATCCGCCATGCTCGGCAAAGATCTCTTTTACTTTTTCTTTCGTTAAATATTCACCCATTTTAATTTGTTTTTACCGTTAGTGATTAATACCATCAGTTACAGCGGGTGCAAAGGTACGGAATCAATTAACAATGTGCAATGAACAATGAACAATTCTTGAAAAAAACTAGTAAAGCTTAGATTTAACCTAGTTTTTTTCATTGGACTCGTAAAGCTTAGATTTAACCTACGCTTAACATGAAAATAAACTAATCAATTTATCAACACTACTTAAGCAGTAAGGCAAAAAAATTGGTATAAAAAATCTTTTTGAGTTCGGTCATTATTTCCTGCGTTCATTCCAGGTATTCAATCACTTAGTCTATAATGGCCGAACAGATTTATTATACAAGCAATTTTGATTTGCCGCTTAGAGAAGTTCAAATTGCTCATTGTTCATGCGGAGTCATAGCGTTTCCACCATTAAAATGGTGGGTTGATAATTTTATTTTTCAAAGTCTTTTCTTTTT
>CAZHOV010000069.1:8431-28108 GCA_964534315.1 uncultured Saprospiraceae bacterium
TCCAGCTATCCGCTAACTCCTTTAACCTTAATTCCTCATTGTTCATTGTTCATTGTATATTGACCAACCTTTGAAAATTCAATGGACCACTTTCCGTTGGCAGAGACATTGTGCTTCCACCATTAAAATGGTGGGTTGATAATTTTATTTTTCAAAGTCTTTTCTTTTTTAGGTCAAACTCCAGCTATCCGCTAACTCCTTTAACCTTAATTCCTCATTGTTCATTGTTCATTGCTCATTGCACATTCCTCATTGTTCATTGCACATTGCTCATCGCTCATCGCTCATCGCTCATCGCTTTCGCTTCATTCCACAAGGCATCCATCTCATCCAACGTCATCTCGGTGAGGGATTTTGGGGCGTGTTCTTCGATAAACTCAAACCGTTTTTTAAATTTAAGATTGATGCGCTCCAAAGCAGTTTCGGGGTCAATGCCGGTGAACCGGGCGTAATTGATCAGGGAAAAAAGCACATCGCCAAACTCTTCTTCCTTTTTATCGAAAGAGGCCTTTGTATCCATTACTTCTTTAAATTCCTGCATTTCTTCTTCCACCTTTTCCCATACTTGCTCTTTATTTTCCCATTCAAAACCTACCTGTTTTGTTTTTTCCTGCATACGGTAAGCTTTTACCATTGCAGGGAGCGATTTGGGTACTCCGGAAAGAACGGATTTCTTACCCTCCTGGAGCTTGAGTTGCTCCCAATTTTTCTTTACCTCCTCTTCGTTATTGACCTCCACATCACCATAAATATGAGGATGACGCTTAATGAGCTTATCACAGATAGCATTTAAAGCTTCCCCGATATCAAAAGCCTCTTTTTCCTCTCCTATTTTGGCATAAAAGACCATGTGCAACATCAGATCACCTATTTCTTCCTTTATCCCCTCCAAGTCCTCTTCTAATATAGCATCTGCCAGTTCATAAGTCTCTTCGATGGTTAGGTTCCTTAGGGTTTGAAAGGTCTGCTTGCGATCCCAGGGGCATTTCTCCCGCAGATCGTCCATGATGTTTAGTAATCGCTCGAAGGCCTTGAGTTTATTTTGAGTATTGGGTCTTGAGTCTTGAGTCATGGGACAATTCAATTAATAGTTAATAATTAGTAGTGAATAATGAAATTTTAAGCAATAATTAATCATTAATCATTATTCATTACTCATTCCTATCTTATTTCTATCTTTGCAAAGCAAAAGTAGAACATTTACAAACATATCCTTGTTCTATAAGGAAAGAAAATAACAATATGGAATTTTTATATGTGTTAACTATCATTTTTGTCGTGTTCGGATTATCATTTATGATGATCAATCTTCGAAATATTGTTACGGGTAAAGAATTTAGAGGAACTTGCGCTACTAACAATCCAATGTTAAAGAATGAGATCGGAGAGTGTTCTGTTTGTGGAAAATCTCCTGAAGAAGACTGCAAAATGCCGGAGGAAGAGCAACAAAAGCTGACCGTAAAAGGGTAAATGAATAGTTTTTTGCCAAAGGTCAAATCATTTGGAATTTCCTCCTCCGTGGGGAAATCGCAAAGATGTAAGGCGGTCATATTGCATGACGCCAAATCTTATCATTAAATAAATTGAACTTCACTTTTATTTAGTTTCTATTTCTCGCTCTGTATATTATCGATTCTAATCATCCGAATAATCCTTATATTCGGGAATATCTATTATTTTGGTTTTAAATCAACTCTATGAAAGTTTATTTACATTCTGTTTTGATAGTGGTAGGTTTATTGTTTCAAATGGTCGCTTTTGGCCAGTATACTACCATTAACTTCGATTACGAATTATCTACCTTCAATGATAATCAACCGTTACCGGCGGAGACTAACCTGATTGTTGCCGGAAGTATTCCTGATGACATCCAGTTGGTGGAAATTAGTATCTACAGCGCCTCTGGAAATGAAAAAAGACCACCCTTGTTTTCAGCTTTCTGGAAACGTCCCTACAACAAACCAACGGGAGAATTCAGGGTGCCTATCAATTTTAAACTCCGGGAATCCAAAAAATACGATTTTCAAATCGATTATTTTCAACGTATTGACCAGACGGAACGAGACGATTTGTTTTATACACTGGTTAGCGGTTTAAATGCTTATGTCGATCAATCGGTTTATTGGACCGGAAAAAAGTTTGAGCTGGATAAAAGTCCCCGAGAATTTATCGCCGACCTGGATGATGTGGTTTCTATAGGTATTCAGAACTATCGCAGCGAATCAGAAATGATCTTTTCGGGTTTTTCAGATATAGTGAGGAATAAATTGTCGGATATTAAAAAAATGAATCTGAAAAATCTTCCGTCAGACTCTCTGAAATCCATCAAAGCAGAAGAAACTATAAGTAGTCTAAAGCAATTGATCGAAAACGAGGTGCAGTACTTGTTAAACGAAAAGCTGGTCAAAAGAGTAGACCGGCGCTATGTCGACGACTATGTCACGGAGAGTAAACCAGGCTATTTTGCTATCAATGCAGGATATGGCGCTGTCTATCTGGGAGGTAACCTGGAGAACCTGGAATACGGAACGGCTCCATACCTCAGTATTGGTTTTCCTTTCGCTACCAGCCGTGTGGCTCCGGCCTTTTTAAGAAATTCTTCTCTGACAGTCGGCATCTTTCTTCAGAATTTTGAACTTGACGATAACACAGAAGTAACTGGTCCAATCATTAAAAGACCAATTCAAGTAGGGCTGGATTACAAGTTGTTTCAATTCATCCGATTCAATGCGGGTATTGCCCTTTTAGAAGAAAATACCGTTAACGGTTCGGGGGTAGAAGATCAACGGATTTTTGTTCAACCTTTTATAGGATTAAGTGCCAAATTTAATCTAAGATTATCTCTCGATAAATAATCACCTGACATGAAGAAAGCGCTACTTATATTTTCATTTCTGTTCCTCATCATTTCTATTGCTTTTCCTCAACAAGACAGCTACGGCTGGCGGGTTGGTATTCATGGCGGATTGACCAATTACTATGGAGATTTGAGCTACACCTATTGGGATCCCAATTCAAAAACAACCGATCTATTTAATAACTTCGACTATTTTAGTTATGGTCTTTCCATAGAAAAAAACTTTTCACCGGCATGGTCCCTAAGCATTCACGGGACTAAGGGCCAATTTATAGCCAATGATCGGACGATCAACAGAAAGGGTGACCTAAAATTAGATAACCCAAACTTCGACAGAGCTCTAAATGCGCAGACAGAACTTTACGACGCCTCCATTTTGTTGCACTATTATTTTGATAATGATAAAATCTTTGGCAAACGAGCTTTCATTGCTCCCTACTTGATGGTCGGCGGGGGATATACTAATTTCGAAGTGTTTGGCGATCTGTTTTACGACGATGGAAAAAGGTATCATTACTGGTCAGATAATACTATCCGAAATGTTCCGGAAGCTAGCGGTAATGAAGGAAAGATCATTGAGCAAGACGGTGAATTTGAAACCAATCTAACGGAACTACAAACCGAGAATAAAGATTATGAGACTCATGCATTGCACCTAACCGCCGGAATAGGCCTCAAATTCAGGTTGAGTGGACGGCTCAACTTAAATGTATCGACTTTAGTGCACTTTACCAATACCGATTACCTGGACGATGTGAGTGGTACCTACCCGGAGGGATTTGACTCTCCGATTCAGGCCTATGCGTCTAATCCGGGAAACCAAAAAGAAGTCCAACGAGGTAATCCAAATGGAGCAAACGATATTTTCTCATTTACTTCCATTTCACTTCATTACAATTTTGGTCGAAAAAAAGAAGCCTTTAAAGCTCCCGTCATCCAGACCCGTTCAACTTCTATGGTTTCTCAGCAAACTACTTCACCTTCTACTACCCCTGAAATTGATACGGGAACGGAAAAACCCGCTCGAAAAATGGAAGAAAAAAATGCTGTTTATTCCAAAATCGAAATTATCGATAAAAAAATAGATAGCCTCTTAATATTATCAATGGAAGAAAAAAAAGCCGCAGACAGTCAGCCAACAGAATTAGAGAAACGCATCGAAAGTCTGGAAACACTGGTTACCCAGCTTCGACAGCAACAAATGGAACTGGAAAGTTCTTTAAGGAAGGAACTGGAAAGGATAAAACGGCAAGATTCAATAGTAGTCCCTTCCCAAACAGTAGAACCTCCTCTGCATCGCCTTGAAGATCAGACCACTACGACCGATACTGCCGGTCAGGAAACCAAACAAACACCAGCCGAACAATTAGAAAAAGATACCGTTCTCATCGAGACAACCATTGAAGATACAACTAGCAGTAAAACAGATACCATCTTCGTCCAATCAGCACCCAAAGAGGTCGTCAAGATTCAAAAAGAAAGAACCATTTACGAAGAACCAAATTCTACCGAAGACCTGCAAGCTATTCAGCAGCAGTTGGCAAAGTTGGAAACAACCTTAACGGAACGAAAAGCAGTAAACGATAATGACACCCTAGCTGAAAGGCAACTTCGGGAGTTGGAAAAATTAAATCAACAGTTAATTCAACAAGAAGCGCTACTTCAAGAGGGGAGCGTGGATGAATCAACAATTAGTGCAATGAGGCAGTCTCTGGCAGGCATTCAATTAGAGGTTACCGGGCAGTTGCCACCTCCTCAGACCACCCTCCGCACCGATACTGTCATCCTGAAACAAAATGACTCGCTTCAGCAAGAAGTTAATAAGTTGAATCAGGAACTGCTAACGCTGGGCTCAAAAGTAGAACGGTTAGAGCTGGGTCTTCAGCGAGACACGGTTTCAAAGCTACTGCCAAACTGGGAAGTTTTGAATCTGGCTCAACAGTTGAAAGAGCTGGAAAAACGAATGGCCGAAACCGAGCAGGAAAAAGATCAAAAAATAGTCTTGCAAAACCAGCAGATTGAACAATTGGAAGACCGGTTGGCAGGCATGAAATTGCAGATTGACTTTCTTAACAAACAACAATCAAAGCCAAAAGAGAAGGTCATTCCTGAAGATCCCGGCAGTTTGCTGGCTGAAAAAATAAAAGATAAGGATCAACAAGTTGTCTTTTTTGCTATCAGCTCTACTAAGATCTCCTCAAAAGCAGCACAAACTATCCGAAAGATGTCAGACCTGATGAAGGAGCATGACCGGCTAATAATTGTTCTGGAAGGGTATACTGACACTTCCGGTAATCCCGATTTTAACCGTAAGCTAGCACTGAAAAGAGCTCAGGCAGTAGCAGATTTCATCCAGGCGCAGGGGATCAGCTCAGAACGAATAACCATACGCGGTGTCGGCGAAGATCCCAATGCGGAAGCTGAGTATGGAAGAAGGGTAGAACTGGAATTGATCATTTTTTGATAATATCTCCAAATAATTTCTGATAATCGAGGGCTTCTAAGTCCTCGATTCCCATCTTTTTTAGCTTTTTTCTATTGTTCTTCATGCCTATACTACTCACCATGCCGCTCAACATGGCATGAACCCAAAGATTTACTGTTTCTTTATATTGATTGCGTTCGAAATAAACGATCCCTTTTCGTAACTTGATGAAAGCAGGATTATTGGATTTGACGATCTGATTGGCCCAAAAGGATAAAATTCGGTTGCCAAAACCGACCTTATGAATGTTATCTTTATCTACCATCATTAGCCTCAATTTATTATACTTAAACAGCATTTCACCGATGGCGTAGTTGGTATTGGCAGAAATATCAAACGACATCTCCTTGCTGTATCCTTTGCGTACGCTTACTCTTGAGAGCGGAGTAAAAATATGGTTCAGATTTTTCAAATCCATAGGCCCCATCCAACCGCGCATATCAAAAGCGTTGAGGGTATCTTGCATATCAAAATTCATGCGCACCATAAAATCTCCTTCCTTATAAAATTTTCCCTTTCCCAACAACTGAAGTGGACGTAACCAGTCGGTAGGTTGATTACTGATATTGCTCAACCGGGTTTCCACGCTATCGACGGTAATCCAGGCCGAGGTTTCAGAGTCCTTCGGTATGGCCATAAAAAATATATTCCCCTTGAAAAGGAGGTTTTCCACCCTAAACGGGTAAGGTATTGACTTGATTTGATCCTGCAACAAGGGTTTTTCTTTTTTCATCAATGGCAAGTTTTCATCTCTGATAATAGCAATACTTGCCCCCTTTGCAGAAATGCCTTTTAGATTGATGGCTTCTTCAAAAAAGGCGCCTAATCGATCGGAATAAATCAAAATACTGTCGGCCATAAGGTCTAGATAGTCTGACCGATACCTCTTTAATTTCGAATATTGCTCCAGACTGATCATTGGCTGAACCCGGCTATCTTTCAAAATGATTTTCTTTTCACCGGAATCATACGCCAACCCAAAATTCAATCGGTAAAAATCTTTTTTACCAATGAGGTAATCGAATTGATCAAATCCAAATTTCAGGTGTTCAAAATGTTGATCGATGTGTTCCAGCGCTAGCCGGGAAGGCAAATGAAGCCCACTTACTTTTACATTCATTCCCTTTAGCCCAAAAGGGGCTTTACCCGTCATGATGAAATCTGCTTCTGGCAAGTAGAGATGATCCAACTGAATTTTTTCAAATGGCATTTGTACTTTTGAAAACGGGAAATTTTGCTCTTTTTTTGTAAAAGAGTCAAAAAGGCAAATCTCCGTTTCCGTCGCCCCGATAGTAAGCGAGCGGGCAATGAATTGTTGATTATCGAATAGATCGTTTAGTGACAATCCCTCTACCTCCATACTTTCGATCGCAGTAGAGTGTTTCCACTGATCAACTGTTTGATGAATTTTTAATGCATCGAGTTCTCCTTTTCCGGCTGGCGACTGGAAGTAAACCTGTTCAGCAGCAATATCTAGCTCCGGTGATGCAATGGTAATTGGTTGGAGGGATTGAAACCTCCAGTGTTCAACCCAATCGGACCAACTGGATAACAACTGCTTTCCGGCCTTAAATTCAACTTGCTCCGCATACCAGTTAAATCCAAGAACGTTCAAGAAAATCGATCCGGAATCTAGGTGACTTAAACGAGAGGCAAATGTGCCGCCTTCTACCACAACCGAATCGATCGTTATGGGTAAAGGCAGTTGAATAGCAGGAATTTCCTTATGCTCATTACGCTTAAAAAAGGATAAATCGAAGCGAGGGGCAGCAAAAATTAGTTTTTTCAACGCCACTTCTTCCCGTTGAAAAAACTTTTTCTGATCCAGATCAATTAGTTGAATTTGTGGAAAATGCAGGGGGTTTCGCAAAACAGCACTATCCCTAGTAGGGTATATCCTGAGCGAATCAATGATAAAAGAATGGTTGTTCGCTACTTTAGAAATATGCTTAAAAGCCCACTTATTAGAATCCTGGGCAGTCCTCCAACGAAAATTATGCAGCGCAAATTCTTGAATATCCAATGATGAATCGATCTCGCAGCGGCTGAAATGGCGGTCAAATACCAATTGCTCGCCATTTGGAAAGTGTAAACTAAAAACGGCATTGTTTATGATCAAAGCGGGGCAATGGAAAGGCCATTGGAAATGACCACGATAGTGCTTGACCATTGATGGAGCTGTATCTTTTGGCAGGCGAACGGCAATTTGCGGATTCGATAATTGGATAGAATCAAAGAAGAGTTTTTTGGCGAAAAAACTATCTAGCGAGTGATGCTCAAATACCAAGGAAGGAATAGCGAAGTCTGCCTTTAACGTTGCAGACTGGTGAGCCCATTCAATATTTTTCAGGCCATAGGATTTTCCATTTGTGAAAAGGGTGTCAATTTGAAACGTATTTCCCGGAAAAGCTCCTTTTCCTTTTTGTATATGCAAGTCGAATTCGGAAAGCATTTTTTCAAAAGAGCGGATACCGGAATTCAATTCAATTTTTTTCACGGTCAGGTTATACTGATCGATCGAAAGATGCGGATCCCAAAGGAACACTCCTTGATTAATGGTTAGATTGTTCAATTTTACCGGACGCCCTATTAATTTATGGAGCCGCTTAAATAGGGCTTCCAGACGAAAAGATGGTGTAAGAGTATCCGCAATTGTGATAGGGTGCCCGAGTGTAGTATTTGGCCGATTTAAGATACAGTGGTTTAGGAATACTGGTTTGTCAAAATAAACAGCTCCAAAATCCACACCACTAAGATAAATTTGCGGAAAAGATTGAATGATCTCAGGCTTACCATTACTTGATACGGAGTTTTTTGGGGTGATATTGACGTCAAAAGCTCGTAAGGATTCCTTTTCGGAATTCAGCAACAACTTTCCAAGCTTTATTTCATGGATCCTGTCGGGTAATTCATGCCGGATAGCTTGCAATTCGGCTTCGAAATGACTAAAAGGGAACTGACCTTCACCAAGTGTAAACTCCCGGGAATCAAAAGAGCAATTAAAAAGATTTAGCTGGTTGATGAATAGTTCAGTTGTTCTATTATTCGCATTATTTAAATCCAGTTTCACGCTTCCTTCTTCGAGTTGGATGTGATCGACATGGAGGAGTGGAGCAAACTTAGATAATATTTCAAGCGGAGCGATATTAGCTGTTGATTGAGCGGCAGATTGGTTTGTTTTCGATGGGCGTATATTGATAGCGGGTTTACTTAATAGGGCTTTTTTGACAGACAATTCTCCTTGCAGATAGGAGCGGTAGTAATCCACTCCTCTCAGGGCAATTTCGGGGACGGTAATGTTATAAATGTAACCTGGTGTTGAGAATTCAGATCCTAGTTTTTTGCTATCCGAACGAGGTTGGAGGCGGACATTTTTAAAGGTCAAAACCGAGTCTTGAGTTGAAAGGCGAAACTGATCAAAGGAAACTCGATGGAATTGATCGGGCAGGTCAAAAGATTCTTTATTAATAGTGAGTTCAATGGATTCTGAGTTAAAAAATCTATGTTTGATCATGGTGGAATCAATAGAAAACTGGGTCAGTACGAAGTCAATGTCTTCGAGTCTAAGTTTTTCGATCCACTCTTTTTTTCCGATATCATAGTGAAATCGGGCATCTTTAATATCCATTTGCTGGATTTCGAAGAGGTTCAAATATCGGGTAATTAATTCGAAAAGGTTTATGGATTTACTAGTTAAGGTGGCATTTTCTGCAGTGGAAAAATCGCGTACAGTAATTTTGGGGTCTTCAATGGAAAGACCTTCAATGATCAGTTTTTTTTCCGTAAAAATGTTATAAATAGATTTTAAATGGATATCGAAGGAAGGAATATGGAGGTAAAGCAACCTGCTCTCCTTCTCCAGTTGCTCGAGGGAGTCGGGAAAGAAGTTGAGGTGTTTGATATGAATACTTGGTTCCCAGTAATTGAGCTTTAATTGCTCATAAGAAAGGGAGTACCCTTGGGGCAATACTTCTTCAATTTGATACTTCAAGGCTTGGCGTGCATTGGTGATTCCTATTTCTACAATGGTTATTCCAGCCAGCGTAAGAAAAAGAAGCAAATAAAAAACAGCAGCGACCGCTTTCTTGTATTTATTGCTTTTCATTAATTATTAATATGCAACTTTTCTATCTCTCTTAAGGTCGCAAAAAATGAGCTAAAAAACACAAAAAAGCGGAATTTTTTAATGCAGTTGTTTAAAGTTTTTGTCTGAGGGTGCGGAAGAGGCTTTTTTATTTTTATTGAAGTCGAACCTCATATCAGGCTTAAGTAGTAAGGATTTTTAAACATGAGGTTGTCGTATAAGACTATGAGCCATCCTTTTTGATATTTATAGTAGTTTAGGAGATATTCTTTTTGAAAAAAGAAAACCCTACACTATATGATAAAGGCAAAGTGCTCAATTAGAAAGGTTGTCCTTTACCCTATTTTGATAGGTCTGTTTTTTATGAAAGTCGAAAATTTTCATAGAAAAAACAGCCCTATCAAAGAAGAAAGCTTGGTGGCTCGTAACACAAAGGGGTTAGGAGCCCCCTCCTATTAACTAACCTATTATTTATTTCGATTAATACAATTGAGATCTTCGAAAGCTTGATGTAGGCGTTTATGGAAGCTTTTCTCACCTTCTCTCAGCCATTTTCTGGGATCGTAGAATTTCTTATTTGGCTTATCATCCCCTTCCGGGTTGCCAATTTGTGCCTGGAGGTAATCTTTCTTTTCCTTGTAGTAACCATGTACGCCATCCCAAAAGGCCCATTGAAGATCGGTATCGATATTCATTTTGACAGCTCCATAGCTGATCGCTTCTCTAATTTCCTCTTGTGAAGAACCTGATCCGCCGTGAAAAACAAAGTTAATTGGATTGGGTCCTGTGCCAAACTTTTCCTGAACGTGATCTTGTGAATTTTTCAAAATGACCGGACGCAATTCTACATTGCCAGGTTTGTACACTCCGTGAACATTGCCAAAAGCTGCGGCAATCGTAAATCGCTCACTTACCCCCTTCAAGGTTTCATAGGAATAAGACACCTCTTCAGGTTGGGTGTACAGACGCGCATTATCGATATCGGTATTATCTACACCGTCTTCTTCACCTCCGGTTACGCCTAACTCCATTTCTATTGTCATTCCTAATTTATTCATTCTTTCCAGGTATTGCTTACTTATAGCCACATTTTCTTCCAATGGCTCCTCAGAAAGATCTAGCATATGAGAGCTATATAAAGGATATCCTCTTGTTTCGAAGAATTTTTCTCCGGCTTCCAGCAGGCCATCGATCCACGGTAATAATTTTTTGGCGCAGTGGTCGGTATGTAGAATGACCGGTACCCCGTAGGCCTTGGCCATAGAATGAACATGCATGGCTCCGGAAATTCCACCAAGAACGGAGGCCTGTTGCTTATCATTATTCAATCCTTTACCTGCAAAAAAAGCGGCTCCCCCATTGGAAAACTGGATAATTACTGGAGAGTTGACTTCCCGTGCTGTTTCCAAAACCGCATTGACCGAGTTCGTCCCAACTACGTTTACGGCTGGAAGGGCAAAATCATTTTCATTGGCATAGTTAAATAATTCGGTAACTTCATCGCCCCAAAGTACCCCAGGACGAAAGCGCGTTGAAACTGCAGTCATAATTCGTTTTATTTTTGATTTTAAAATATAGGTAAAGGTAAGGAAAAACGCTGGAAAGCCGTAACGCTGTAACTCTATATCGCCGTATCGCTTTAACCCCGAAATGCAATGACTCCAAAACGGTTTTTATTTTTTATCGTTACGGCGGTATGGCGTTAAGACGTTACGGCGTTATATGACCCCTTTCTCTGTCAAATATCTTTCTGCATCTAGGGCGGCCATACAGCCGGTACCTGCGGCAGTGACAGCTTGGCGATAGACATTATCCTGGGCGTCTCCGCTGGCAAAAACCCCTTCTATATTAGTCCGCGTACTTTTGGGTTGGGTGATGATATACCCAGCATCGTCCATATCGAGCCATCCTTTAAAAATATCTGTGTTTGGCTTGTGACCAATCGCTACGAAAAATCCTTTGATAGGAATTTCGGAAACCTCCTGCGTTTTATTATTGATGACCCGAACACCAGTCACTTCCGTTTCACCAAGGATTTCCTGGGCTTCGGTATTCCAGTGTATCTGAATATTCTTTGTTTTGAACACCCGCTCCTGCATGATCTTGGAGGCCCGCATTTCATCTCTTCGGATAAGCACATGCACTTTGGGGCTCAATTTGGAAAGATAAAGCGCTTCTTCAGCTGCAGTATCTCCTCCACCTACCACGGCAAGCTCCATTCCTTTAAAAAAGAAACCATCACAAACCGCACAAGCAGAGACGCCTTTATTAGCCAAGCGCTTTTCCGATTCCAGTCCCAACCACTTAGCGCTGGCACCGGTAGAAATGATGATAGAATCTGCATGAAGCTCTTGCTCCCCCTCCGTCCAAATCTTGTGAACCGGGCCGGTAAAGTCAACTTTTGATATGAGCTCATAGCGAATATCCGTTCCAAATCGCTCCGCCTGATTGCGGAAATCATCCATCATTTGCGGACCCTGAACGCCATCCGAATAACCAGGATAATTCTCGACGTCCGTCGTAATCATCAACTGCCCGCCAGGCTCTTTACCTGTAAAAACGATAGGATCTAAACTCGCTCTCGCTGCATAAACGGCCGCAGAATAACCCGCAGGCCCCGATCCAATTATTATACACTTGTGATGTTCTGCCATGGTATATTATCAATTAAATTTAATAAATGATCATATTTTTATCTGTTGAACATTATCAGACATCAAAAAGTTATGTCCGCCAGATAACAATTTGCCTTCAGAAGGCTTTAATAAACAGTAATTTTAGCCAATTCAACTGCAAAAATATAAATCCTTTGCAAAATAACCACTATTCCTCTACTAACTTGATTCGTTCTAAATATCCTCCGGCCTCATTTTTATGTCCAATTTATCGATTATATTAAAAATCCTATCGTTTTAAATAGTGGCGATAGAGAAATTGTTGTATCTTAAGTTGGGTCTTGGGTCTTGGGTCTTGGGTCTTGGGTCTTGGGTCTTGGGTCTTGGGTCTTGGGAAAAAATTAATCGCTGCGGCGCTACGTCGTAAAGGCATTTTGGCGCTACAGCATTTAAAATCGTTAAACCATGTTATCTATAATTTATCCGATCAGTTTTTTAGTCAGTATTTCAGGGCTTATTTTCTGGTTTTATTTTCAAGGGAATAAAGTGAGAAGCCTGCAAATGAGCCGTATTTTTTTAATTGGCTTTTTTGTGTATCTCTTCAGCCTGGCATTTTCTGAAGCGACCCTTCCTTTTAAGTTACTGATCTTGTTTCGGGATTTGGTGATCATGGGGGGCGTTACGATGTTTTTCAACTACTTTAAAGCCAACAAGATCCTGTTTTTTGGATTATTGATTGCTTTATACGCCGCGTTTAATTTCTTTTTCTTCAAAAAGATGCAGCAAACTTTTCCCCAAAAAAGTATAGCCTATGCACACCTGGCTCAAGAGGGCGAATTGCTGTTGGAAGTAAAAGACGGTCACCAGATCTTGGAATTGGAGGAAGTACTCAATCAATACGATATCAAGTTTTCTCCCGCCTTTTTACCGGAGCGAGCTGAACAGACAGATCTGGACGATTACTATATACTCGACATCCCAAAAGGAAAAGTTCGTAAACTAAAAAAGATCAAAGAAGCGATCATGGATAGCGGACTGGCTGACTGGGTGGAGGAAAATGAAGTGATTCAATTAGCTCCTTTAGAAGGAAAGCCCGCCCGGCTTACCGGCAAAAACTACGGACTCAATGATCCGGGATTAGTCAAACTGTGGGGCTTTGAAGAGATGAAGGTGGATCAATATATGCAATCACTTTCCAAAAATCCGGTAACGCCAAAGTCAACGGCCCTAATTGCTATTCTGGACACCGGTGTTGACAGTAAGCACGAGGATATTTCTGCTAATTATGTATCTACCAAAAGCTCTTATGATAATGACCCGAGAGGACACGGCACACACTGCGCCGGAATTGCTGCTGCGGTTTCCAATAATGGAAAGGGTATAGCATCCTTTTCTAACAACAATCAATTTGTTCGGGTAACCAGTATCAAGGTGCTTAGTAGCTTTGGCGGAGGTACGCAAGCCGGCATCATAAAAGGGATGATCCTGGCTGCTGACAAAAGTGCTGATGTGATATCCATGTCGCTGGGAGGTCGTTCTAACGACTCTAAGCAACGAGCCTACGAAAAAGCCGTTAAATACGCCAATGATGCCGGAGCCATCGTTGTTTGCGCGGCAGGAAATAATAACGGTAATGCCAAAAATATTGCTCCCGGGAATACCAAAGGCGTCATAACTGTTAGCGCAGTTGATAGCAACCTCAACAGAGCTTCTTTTTCCAACTACGTCAACGACCTGGAAATGGCCGTTGCCGCTCCGGGGGTAGGCATCTACTCTACCATCCCTAATAATAACTATGACACCTACAATGGTACATCTATGGCTACTCCTTATGTAGCAGGACTGGTTGGAGTCCTCAAAAGCTTGCGCCCCAAGCTGACTACCAAAGAAGCCTATACCATCCTAAACGAAACCGGTATTAAAACCAAAGATACTAAGCAGACCGGCCGGTTCATTCAACCGCTTAAGGCACTAAATGAAGTGATGGATTGAGGACTAGAGGACCAGACGACCAGATCAGTCTGAAGGACTCTAAGGTGCAAAAATAAGCTGGCCGAAAAAGGCTTTATCAAACCGATGAATATCTATGGTAAAAGGTTTATCCTTATCAAGGAGTCCTTTCAATTCTAGCTCTTCCAGGAGTTGACCGGTAGAAGAAAAAAGCCTTAACCACAGCGTTTGAGGATTGCCAGGAACCAGTATTTCTCGAGCAGAAGCAGGTACTCGAAACTCAATAGAGTTATCTTGATCATTCTTAGGGATGAGATAAGCATCATTAAGCAATTCAAAAGCCTTTTTGAAATCGGGGATGCCGAATCCGAGGCGATCGTCTGGGCGTTCTGCCTGTGAAGCACTTCGTTCGATGGCTTCTTTGATTTCGAACGGAGACTTATCGGGAAAGGCCTGGCGGAGACAGGCGATGGAGCCTGCAGCCAGTGGACTGGCGAAAGAAGTACCATTACTAGGTTCTATAAAATAAGAATAAGGGCTGGCAACGATAATCTGTTCCCCCATCACTGAGATATTTGGCTTAACGCGGTTATCGGCAGTTGGGCCAAACGAGCTGAAGGAAGCCTTCTGGCCAAGGGGATCAACAGCCCCGACAGCAATCGTATTGAATCCATCAGCCGGAATACTGATATATTTCCAACTGGATTGACCTTCATTTCCTGCACTATTTACCACTAACATTCCCTTTTCAAAAGCAATATCGGCGGCTTTGGTAGCTCTGGAATGCAATCCGTCCAATTCCTCGTATTTATAATTCATTTGTTTTTCCTTAAAAACAGTATACCCCAAAGAAGAATTGATAACATCCGCACCAATGCTGTCAGCGTATTCAACTCCGGCTATCCAATTACACTCCTCCACCAGATGTTCTCGCTTAGCGTCTTCGGTTTTTACGCAAAAATAGGTGGCATCGGGAGCGGAGCCAACCAGTTTCCCTGGTAAGTTAGCAGCCATTACCGAAAGTACTTGAGAACCATGCTGGCTGGTTTCAAAAACATAATCATCATCTTCTACAAAATCATAGCCTGCAAACAACCGATCTTCTTTACGAAGAGAGTCAAAAAACGGCATAATATCTACATTGATATAGCCTCCATCCAATAAAGTGATGAACACCCCATCACCGTCAAACCCCTGCTCGTGCAGCCAGTGGCCATTGGTCATTTTTATCTGATCAGCTCCGTAACCGTAAAAATCACTAATCCGGTGATAATTCTTTTTCACATCCCGTTCTTTTCCCTCTTTCTTGAAAAAAAATCGCTTGCGCAGGTGCAATCCCACATATTCTACTGAATCTACGTAAGGAATCTCCTTCCAGTAATCTACCATTGAATCAACTCCGACCACTAAAGCTGCATTGAACCATCTGGAGGTAAAAACTTGCTTTGCGCCCCGCTCTTCCAGCCCATCAACATACTGAGGATTGACCGGTAAATCTTCCGGCTCCATCGCAATGCCCAACCTTTGCCTTCGATCGATAGCTCGTTGACTAAGAAACTCCCAAGGCTTGTGAATACTGTAGGGAGAGTCATCTTTATCTGTAAAAGTCACCCAATACTTTTTGGGCCTAACTTTTTTCTTCTGAGCATAGCTTAGATGAAACGAGCCAAGTACCAAACAAGAAATAATTAATAGGATTTTATGCATCATAATCAATAAAAAAACTTTATAGAATATCCACTAACCGATTTCGAAGGCTTGATCCAGGAATTCTTTGTAAGACTGACTGAGCGTTTTGAACAAGATCGTAACGTGGTGCTGATGAGTTTCCAGCTTTTTAAATTGCAACTTGTTATCAATAAAACTATTGGATTTTATGATTCGCTGAACCGGCTCTTTATAAAAATCTTTCCGATGAATGCTCCTTGGAGTATCAAAAGAATTGCGTTGAGTGATGGTTTTAAATAATTTAGGGTGATCAGGTTGAAGTTCCCAGTGCTGTACACCATTTTCAACTTTGAGAAAATTCCATATTCCTTTTCCTGTCAATTCAAATTCAGCACCATATAGAGAAAGGTTAAATCCGACATCTTCCGCTTCCGGCAGATCCCGGAAAGACCCTTTAACAAAATTACCGAACGCCGGGTTTCCGAATTTTTCATTTACCATCTTTCTATTTACCTCTTTTGCTCCCTTCCAGTTTTTGGAAACAATAAAATGCCCGTTGTAATCTACCTCTAATAGCTTAAATAATGCCAGATAAAAATCGATAATTTCAGTGGCTTCTTTTCCATAGATTCCTATAAAACAACGATTTTCGCCCGGATTCGCCACCGAATACGCATCAATTTTAAAATTTAGAAATTTTTGATCCCATTGATCCAGCGTTTCAGATAGTTTAGGCTGATATTCCTTTAGCCCCATACAGATTAACGATAACTGCATTTCAAGTTCCTCAATTTGCGTTGTCAACCGCTCCTGTTCGCTCTTTATTTCCTGTAGTTCGGAAAAGCGTTTAACTCTTGCTTTTTGTTCCCAGAATTTCTCTTTTAACCTTCCATGTTCAATATTCAGTTGATCAAGTGCACTCAACAATCCAATAAAAACGCCTCCTTTGGAAAGATTTTTTATCTTTCTTCTTCGTAAAGTAACGATCTCCGTCAGGTTTATTTTTTCCAGTTCTTCCAGATACAGATCTAGTCCCAGCGGATCAGATTCCAGATTGATTTCCAAGGCGTCGTCTTTGATAAGGGTATTAACAATAATCTTATCATCCATATCTTTTTCATTCAGCTTTTTAGCCAAAGGGATCATAAGGAAATTCTTTACAGCCCGTTGCAGGAAACGCGCTCCATATTTTGAGTCAAATCCTTTGTCCGCCAGGTAATCCAACACTTCCTCCGAAATATTTAATACAATGTCTCTAAATTGTATCCCTTCTTTTTGCTTTAATAGGTGTATTTCGCGTTCGATAACAAAACGAACGGTTTCTCGGTTTAGTGGCTCAAAGGGAATGATCTGATCGATCCGGTTGACCAATTCCGGGCGGAAATACTTTTTCACTGCTTCTTTAAAATGGGCGTTGACTTCTTTGGTTTGGATTTCTTTTTCCCAACCAATTCGTTTAAACTGAATTGCATTAGCCCCGATATTAGAAGTCATGATGATAATGGTACTGCAAAAGTTGACGACTTGCCCCCGATGATCTGTCAGTCGCCCCTCTCCCAGTATTTGGAGGAGCAGATCATAAAAAGCAAAATCTGACTTTTCAATCTCATCGAAAAGCAATACACAGAAGGGATCTCTCCTTACAGCTGATGTCAGCAAACCATTTGGTTGATAGGGAGAACCGATCAGGCGGAGAATAGACTGTGGCGTTGAGTATTCACTCATATCGAACCGCACTAATTTCTGTCGGCTCCCAAACATAAATTCTGCCAGCACTTTGGCGACTTCTGTTTTTCCTACACCGGTGGGTCCGACAAAAAGGAAAGAAGCAATAGGCTTTCCAATTTTTGCTAATCCCGCTTTGACCGCCAATAGCAGATCGACGATACGGTTAACGGCAAAATCCTGACCGAAAATCTGATTGAAGAAGAAGGCTCTAATTTTGGAAGGTGGCAGCTCAATAGCCGGATCGACCATGAAGGGTGGCATCCCTGTTTCTTCACAAAAAGCATTGATAACAAGGGATTCATCAATCTGCTGACCGCTTTTTTTATCCCAACTTATGATAATATTTTCCAGAAACCGTATTGGTTTTCCCGGAAAGCCAGCGTAAGGAGAAAATCGCCGGTTGAGATAAACAGCCTCTTCTACGCCTTTATTCTTAATGTTAATTTTTTTCGACCGGGCGATCTGTTCGACTCGCTTCCGGATAATCTCCTCCAATCCTTTCTGCGGTTCATCTACTCTAATTATCTGAAAGTTGGAGGAAAAAGAGGGGCTTTTTAGTTCGATTTTAGCCAATTCTTCTTCGGTGCATTCAGAAAGCAGCATCAATTCACCTTTTTGGATAAAACTCAACATATAAGCTCCGACGCTAACATCATTGCCGATGTATTGCCCAATTTCAAAAAGTTCGAGTAGATTAGTCACAAATAGGAAGTCCTGCCGCCTGCCAAGCTCTTCACTCAGCCGAGGCAAGTTGTCTTGCCAGGAAGTGTCGCGCATGAGTTCTTTAATAATAGCAGAGGCCGTGGTTTCCCATATTTGTGTTTTTTCGCCCGCTGTTTCCAGTTGACGGGCCATCTCTCTGATCATGACCGTTTTACCGACCCCCGGTGGACCAACGAGGATAACATTTTTGCTGTACTGATTGTGAATAGCTTGCCAGATTTGTTCGAGTAGATTTTTTCTTCCAAAAACCTCTTTCTTTTTCTTTTGAACGGGCGTAGCGACCCTTGGAAGCAAGAAATCTTCTTTATACTCTACCGTTTTTTCCAATTCTTTTAGGCTGGGAAAAGAAAATTCGACGGATTTTTCGAGCACCTCCATTTGCTCAAACCAGATAGTAGCTATTAGCAGGTGAAGACGTCGCAGTCGGCCTTTTCGCTTAAACTCTAGTTTGATGCTCTCGGCAAGTTGTTTCTTTAGTTCTTCCACATCAGGTGCAAATGCTTCTAAACCAATAGCAGGAAGAACAGCCCACCATCCTTTTTCATGTTGTTGATAAAAGAACAAGCAATCGATTTGAAAAGCTGGATATTTGAAGCCTTGTTTGTCGGCAGGAAAGTCGACCTTTACGGTATCTTTATGATTAAACGATTTAATAGGAAGACTCAATGAATTGGAAAATCGTCCTTTATCAAGCGGTATATCCTGAAAACGCTCCTGAAAGCGACTTGCAAGAGCATCAAAGTCCGATTCCAGACTCACTACGTCGATGTCGTTAGCAGGAACTAGTAGTTGACCGTCCGGAAATAAGGTAAGCTTAAAGGCCTGAAAAGGTATTTCTATTGTAAAAGCCATACGGATGATTCCAGTAGTTTAAATAATAATCACCCCTTCCTTGGGGTCCCCGATGGTTTCAGCCTCATTATTGAGATAACGTAAACCAGCGTATAAAGCTAAAAAAGCATCGACACTATGCCAGGAAACCAAGGCATTTTTTTCGAAAAAAATAGAACTATTTTCTTCTAAGACATTAATAACGGGTTCCAGAAACTCCTTTTTACCTTTATAGCCTATTTTTTTTAGTTCCCACCGTTTGGCCCATACAGCAGGATAGGTCTCCAATACTTTTACCCCTTTTTTTTCCAGGGTTGCCTTTAACCGCATTGCTCTTGCTGTTAATCCTCCCAAAAACATAGGAGACATGGCACCCAGTTTACGGTCTGCCGCTCTATAAAAATAGTCGGCATATTCAGCTAATCCTGTATATACCCCCGGTAGGGAAAGGGGAGCGTCAATAAAAATAAAAGATGGCTGATGTGCTTCGGCTAGCTGTGTAATGAGCAGATCAGCATCTTGCTTCTTGCGCGAATGGAAAAAACGAACGGTCTTTTCCGGTTGAAAAAACGCAATCGCAGTAGTACCCGCAAGGCGACTACCGTAGTCAATGGCAAAGAAGGAATTCATGTAAGGTATAACGGTTCAGTGGTTCAGTGGTTCAGCGGTTCAGTGGTTCAGTGGTTCAGCGGTTCAGCGGTTCAGCGGTTCAGCGGTTCAAGGGTTCAACGGTTCA
>CAZHOV010000070.1:0-27640 GCA_964534315.1 uncultured Saprospiraceae bacterium
ATTAATATTTTTTGATCTTTTAACCAAATTTTATTCTAAACCGAGAATCGCTGAAATTAAAATTACAGGAAAATTTGAAGACGATAAACAGAGAACGTTATAATCCTCGTTGTAATTGTTTAAGTTTTTCTAAAAAAGGAGGACGTCTTCGTCTGGAAACCTCAATATGGATGCCGTCGTCCATGATGAGAAACCCACCGTCGCCTTTTACGAATTTTCTCATGTAATTTAAATTGATCAGATGCCTTTTATGGACTCTGTAAAAGTTTACGCCTGAGAGCAGGTCTTCATAAAATTTAATGGTTTTCGAAGCAGTTATTTTTTCACCGTTCTGCAGATGAATATGGGTGTAGTTGTCTTCTGCTTCGCAGCGTACGATTTCTTTAATATTTATGAAATAAATGCCGTCAATAGCAGGAATGGACATCTTCTCGAAGGCATTAGGGTTATTGTAATGTTTTCTGAATAGTTCCAGCCTTTCGTTGATATCCTGATCGTTTTTAGGCTGTATCCTGCTAACAGCTTCTACCAGTTTGTCCGGATCGATGGGTTTTACAATATAACCGATCGAGCTATATTCAAACGCTTTAACAGCAAATTGCTCAAATGCAGTGACGAAAATGATATCAAAAAATATCCGATCCAGCTTATTGAGTAGTTGAAATACTTGGCCATCTGGTAGGTTGACATCTAAAAAAGCAACGTCAGGACGTATTTTCTGACGCATTAACAGGTCTAACCCTTCTGATACGCTGCCAGCCTCAGCGATAATATTTACTTTTGGACAGTGTTCTTTCAATAAATTTTTTAAGTTGTTCAATCCCTTTATCTCATCCTCAACAATTAATGCGTTAATGGATTTCATTTAATCAATTCGTTAGTGTGATATAAAAATAATGAATAATAATAAAACTACTATTAGTCAAGCATAAATATAATGTATTTTTTTGTATTATTTTTTGCGTTATGGATCATATTTTCACCCGAGTTGGTAAATCAAGGTAATGATTATATTTTTAACATCTGAACTTGTGGTTCTAATCGGTAAATAGGGTGTAGAAATCGGAATGATCAGGTATTCTTTATTATGGAAGTATAAAAAGGAATCAGACTATGGCTAGGAAGGAGGAGCAAAAGTTTAATCCATTACGGGAAAAATTGCATGAAGTCATTTTTGAGGCAGATACCCCCTCAGGAAGACTTTTTGATGTGCTGTTGTTGGTATTCATCTTGGCCAGTGTCTTGGTCGTTATGGTTGAAAGTGTGGATAGTATCCAGCAGCGCTATGCTACTTATTTCTTCTATCTCGAATGGGTTTTTACGATTGTCTTTACCGTCGAATATATATTACGCCTGTATGCTGTTTACAGGCCATTAAAATATGCATACAGTATTTGGGGGGTTATTGACTTGCTGGCTATTTTACCTACCTATCTGAGTTTCTTATTGCCTGGAGCTCAGTACTTTCTGGTGGTAAGGGTTCTTCGGTTAATGCGTGTTTTCAGAATTTTCAAACTGGCAAAATTTCTAAAAGAAAGCTCCGTGATCGTCAACGCATTGATCGCCAGTCGTGAAAAGATCGCTGTTTTTATGACCTTTGTAACCCTTGCAGTAACGATCGTAGGAGCTATTATGTATCTGGTGGAGGGAGGTACCAATGATAGTTTTTCAAGCATTCCGCGCAGTATTTACTGGGCGATCGTTACCTTAACGACGGTTGGCTACGGAGATATTTCCCCCGCTACTCCGGTTGGACAATTCTTTGCTGCAATTGTTATGATCATGGGGTATGCCGTCATTGCCGTTCCCACAGGAATTGTCTCTGCCGAACTGGTCGCCAGCGCCCGGGCGGAAAAACATACCACCCAGGTGTGCCGGTATTGTGCGAGGGGAGGTCACGAACACGATGCTGCTTACTGTAAGTATTGCGGAGAGTTATTGAATGAGCAAGGGGGGAGGAATTAGGAAAGTGGGAAAGTGGAAAGTGGGAATTAGGAAAGTGGAAATTAGGAAAGTAGGAAAGTGGAAATTAGGAAAGTGGGAAAGTGGAAATTAGGAAATTAGGAAAGTGGAAATTAGGAAAGTAGGAAAGTGGAAATTAGGAAAGTGGGAAAGTGGAAATTAGGAAATTAGGAAAGTGGGAAAGTGGAAATTAGGAAAGTGGAAATTAGGAAAGTGGGAATTAGGAAATTAGGAAAGTGGGAATTAGGAAATTAGGAAAGTGGGAAAGTGGAAAGCCTGTTGAGTTGTTGAGTTGTTTGAGAGTTGAGGAAAGTAAGGGGTAGGATTTAGGATTTAGGTCATAGAGGATAGAGGAGCAAGGAAACCAGGTCGTTAATGAAAGAATTCGCCATTGATGTTTTAGGTACAAAGTGGTCTGCAGGTTTGGAATTCTTCTGGCTATTTGCGGGGACCATACGTGATGCTCCTTTAAAGCATTAAAAAAAGACGTTCATCAATAAATAAGCAGTATGTGAACCCATCTGATTACAACTTCGTTGTTGCCAGTAATTTTTTTACGCTTAGGCGGCCGCTGCCATTGACCAGCAGGATCAGGAGGCCGCCAATAATGGCGAGGTTTTTCATGAAAGAGATGGATTCTTCTCTTCGCAACTCGGGAGGAGCTTCCCAGAAGGCGTGGACGATAAGGGTAGCGGGAATCCAGTATGCGAGCAGCAGGAAGGCTCCAAATTTGGCGCGGTAGCCAACCAACACCAATAAGCTACCCAGGATTAAAATAAAAATAGACGTAGATAGTAAAAAGTCCTGATTCCAAGTGATCCCGTAATAAGTCATTAATTCTTTTGTCGGCTCAAAAAAGCGGATTGAATCATAGGCTTCGTACAAGAATATAAAAGCAATGAATATTCTCCCGATCAGGTCTGCTAAGTTTTTCATACTGTTTTTTTAATCATTAATGAATGAAGCTACTGCTTTGGCTACTCGTTGGCCATCCATGGCAGCTGAAAGGATTCCACCTGCATAACCAGCTCCCTCGCCGCAAGGAAACAAGCCGTTAATCTCCTCGTGCATCAGTGTCTTGGCATCTCTGGGGATTCTGACTGGAGAACTCGTTCGGCTTTCTGTACCGATGACGACAGCTTCTTCCGTAAGATACCCTTTCATTTTTTTTCCAAAGGTAATAACTCCATGCTTTAATTTTTCATAAATCTGCGGTGGAAGTAGTTCGTGCATCGGAGCAGCGTACAAACCGGGGATGTAGGAAGAAGAGGGTAATGAACTGGAGATCTGGCCTTTAATAAAGTCGGTTAACCGTTGGGCAGGTGCTTTTTGACTACCATCACCAGCTTCGAACATTTTCTTTTCGACAGCTTTTTGGAACGCGAGCCCGGCAAGTACGCCTTCGGATTCATAAGCAGCCAAGTCTTCTAATTCAATGGCAACTACTGTTCCCGAATTGGCATAGGGTGAATCCCTGCGGGAAAGGGACATTCCATTGACAACAAGCTCTCCGGGGGCTGTAGCAGCAGGAACGACAAGCCCGCCAGGGCACATGCAAAAGGAAAATACGCCCCTGTTGCCTACCTGACAAGTGAGGCGGTAACTGGAAGCCGGAAGGTGCTCTCCTCGGGGTGATTGATTATACTGGATTTGGTCGATCAAGGGTTGGGGATGCTCGATACGCACACCTAATGCAAATGGCTTGGCTTCGATGGTTATTTGTTTTTGACGAAGAAGGTCAAAAATATCCCTTGCAGAGTGGCCGGTAGCAAGAATTACCGCTTCTCCAAATTTTTCTAATTTTTCATTAATAACCACCCCCCTCATCTGGTTGTTCTGAATCAAAAAATCGGTCACATGAGCATTGAAGTGAATCTCTCCTCCATAGTGGAGAATGGTTTCGCGGATGTTGGCTACTATTTTGGGGAGCTTATTGGAGCCAATATGCGGGTGGGCATCGATCAGAATGTCTTCTTTTGCTCCGTGTTCTACCAAAAGATGAAGGATTTCGATGATATTTCCGCGTTTATGGGAACGGGTGTAAAGTTTCCCGTCGGAGTAAGTTCCTGCTCCTCCCTCTCCAAAACAATAGTTGGAGTGTGGATTGACCTCTCCGAATTGTTGTATAGCCCGAAGGTCTCTTCGCCGTGCCCTAACATCCTTTCCGCGGTCAAGAACGATGGGTTTGATACCTAGCTCGATCAATTTTAGGGCAGCAAAATACCCGGCCGGGCCGGCTCCAACAATAATGATGGAAGGCGCTTGGTCTTTTAGAGGTGTAAAGTTGCTAAGCAGGCTGGGTTCCGGTGTGTAGGCCTCATCAATATACACCTCTACACGCAAGCGGAATACAGGGTGGAAACCTCTGGCATCTACAGATTTGCGGATAACCCGCACATGTTGAATAGAATTAAGGGGAGCGCGGCTTTGCTTTGCAGCTCTTTTTTTGATCAGTTCAAGGTCGTTTACTTCTTCTGGCTTAAGCTTTAATTCAATAATTTTAATCACGGCGCACTAATCTACGAGGTTGGTCATCAAATTTAAATTCTTCCGGCACAAAGATTCGCACCCGGATAAGTTCGAAAACGGCATTGTTATTGAACTTGATCTCTTTTTTTACCGGGAACATAGAGCTTAGTTCGAGGGTTTGATCTTCTAACGTTGATGATATTTTATAACGTTCATTCTTTATAAAATGTTCGAGATAGCCACGTTTGGCTCCTTCCAGTAGAATTGATGTTTCGGTCATTATTTTGTTTCCTCCCCAGATTTCGACTTCAACGGAGTCGACGATCGAAATATCGATCGTTTGGATCGTGTCAGTAACCGGAAAGGTTTGGTGAATAACATCTTCTATTTGAGCCCAGCCATTAGAGAAGGGGGCAGCTAGTAGCGTAAAGAGCAATATCTTTTTCAAGGTCATTATGATGAACAGGTTTTAATTTAAATAATCTGCGTCCTTTAACAAATTGTGTGGAATTTCAACTAACAATCTTTGAATACTCATGTAGCTGAAAAGAATATTATTTTGAAATTCTATTTTCCATAATTTTTGTCAAAGAACCATAATCTGATAGTATAAGAATAACGATTTTACCTATGCTAATATTAGCATAAAATTTTTGATTAAAAAAAGTAGGTATAAATTTCTTGTCAAGCAACATTTAGCAATTAACAAAATGAGAAAGCCCCGGTTTTGAAACCAAAACCGGGGCTTTACTATTTTAATTTTAGAAGCATTTTTTTAAAAAACAATGCGATCAATTTCATCAACATTTTGGTTTTCAACAGTTTCATTCGTAAGCTGGACATTAATATCCCCCGGAAGATAGATCAGGTAGGAGATATTTTCGGAAACAGCCTGGTCATTGATCCGTATGATCTTTTCGAGCCCTGGGGCAAAGATGACGAAATCTTCGCCTTCCAATTTAGAAGAGAGGCGATACCTACCGGTGCGGGCAAGCGCTTTTAGTTGTGCATTGGACCCTCGATCGAGTTGCACGTTCATTTGCACTTGAACCACGGCATTACTCCATCGTTTTACTTGCACGTTGCCGGGCAGGTCAATCAATATATGTTCTTGGCCCGATGGGTTAAATGATTTGACAAAAGTTTTTTCAGCTGTTTGCCCTCCTGCAACAAGACTAAGAAAAATGAATGGCATTGTTGTGTAGAAGAGTGAAGATGTTTTCATAAATCCCTCCTTTATTTTTAATCAATATAATTATATTTTTTCACTTTTTCAACTATTCGTTTTGAATACTAGGTGATTGCGGTTCTGATTTTTACTAATTTTTCGAGTAATCGTTCCAATTCATCTAAGGGTAACATGTTTGCGCCATCTGATTTGGCGGTAGCAGGGTTGGGGTGTGTTTCAATAAAAAGGCCGTCAACGCCACAAGCCACCCCGGCTTTCGCGATAGTTTCGATCAGTGCTGGTCTTCCGCCGGTCACTCCACTCGATTGATTAGGTTGTTGGAGGGAGTGGGTACAGTCGAGGATAACGGGGGCGCCTAATTGTTGCATTTGAGGAATGCCCCGGAAGTCGACGACCAAGTCCTGATAACCAAAGGTGGTACCTCTTTCAGTAAGCATAACGCGTTTATTTCCGGAATCAATGATTTTCTGCCTGGCAAAATCCATTGCTAAGGGAGACATAAATTGTCCTTTTTTAATATTGACTACTTTTCCTGTTTTTGCTGCCGCTACCAGCAGATCCGTTTGCCGGCATAAAAAAGCCGGAATTTGCAGGATATCTACATACCCGGAAGCTATGGCTGCTTCTTCCGGACTATGAACATCAGTGGTAACAGGTATTTCAAGATTTTTTCTGATCGTTCCTAAAATTTGAAGTGCTTTTTGGTCTCCTATTCCGGTAAAAGAATCTAAGCGGGACCGATTTGCTTTGCGATAAGATCCCTTAAAAATAAAGGGAATGCGAAGCTTTTCGGTCAAAGCCTTGATTTTTTCTGCTATTTCGAATGCTATTTCTTCCCCCTCAATAGCGCAAGGGCCGGCAATGAGCAGGAAATTATTCGACTCGGCATTCCTTATTTGTGGGATACTATCCAGCATAGTTCAAATTTTCCGCAAAGGTAACTTTTTAAAATCTAAAAAAATAACATTTTGCAATTTGCTTTAGTTTCAAATAATTACAAAATATTATAATTTTTTATTTCAAATAATAACGGATAAATTTTGGAGAGATGAGTGAGTCAAGAAGATTAGATGAAGGGTCATTTTTTTAGGACGAAGGCGCCCATATCGAATCGTTTTCGAAGGTATCGAAGTGCCATATCCACGTCTTTTTTATCCTCATAAATAAACTGGACGCCGACGCGGGTAAGTCCTTTGGAGGATTCTTTGTCAGTATAAGCCGTAAAACCCAAGTTAATGATATCCTCTATTCTGGAGGCTACCCCTTCCTTACTTTTGAATTGACCAATGATGATAATGCACTCTCGCTGGCCCGGGCCTAGTGAAGGTTGTTCCGTATCGGCTACCTGCGGTTCTTTTTCAGTTACAGGTTCTTCTTCTCTCATTTCTGGCTCCTCATCTGTAACGGTTGCT
The DNA here is from genome assembly GCA_964534315.1 of uncultured Saprospiraceae bacterium. Classification (GTDB taxonomy): domain Bacteria; phylum Bacteroidota; class Bacteroidia; order Chitinophagales; family Saprospiraceae; genus CAZHOV01. The sequence continues at coordinate 7,033 of CAZHOV010000070.1, forward strand.
ATTTCTTGATTTTCATAATCTATAACTTCTTCTTCGGGCGTCTTTTTTTCTGCTTCTGGAAACGGCTTCTCGTTCAGTCGCAAGTCAGTAGGTAACTTATGGACGTCTTCGATGATGGGGGTTTCGTTGTTTTGTTGCGAGGTATAAATATACAGACCAATCCCGCAGATAACAATTGTAAAAATAATCGGCAGGGCAGTGGCGAGCCATTTACCACTAAAGGCAAATGCGCGTCTTTTCTTTTTAGGGGCCAATTCTGCCGGAACGTTACTATCAGAATAATCCTTTTGCCTTAAGATCGGATAATATTGGATCGTAGGCAGACCAAAGACATCCCGGTTAAAATTGGTGTTATCCTGAAGGAATTGCAGATTATTTTCGTAGTCAACATAGATACGCCCCACCTTAGGAAAAACGATAATTTCCCGGTTATCGAGAGCCGTTTTAATACTACTTACATAGTGTTGCAGCTCTTCCTCCGCTTTTTCATAGGGTAATTGGTACTGTTGCTGAATGTGCTGAATGACTAGCTTATCGTTAGTTGAAAGATTAGGATTAAAAGACAAGGTTTTGGAAGGAGGTTGAATAAGCCCCTGTACATGATCAATAACTGCAGGCTTATAAGTACTGACAATAGCTCCAAGGCCCGGTATAATAACCGAATCATGCTCATATAATAAATTGCTAATACTCGAAGCCACATCAACACTCATAGTCAAATATCTTTCTAATGCCTAATTTGTAGTGGTTACATCAACTAACAGATAAATTAGTAAGGATGAAATCCAGAATAAAAATTTCTAAAAATATCCTTAATTCACCTTGTTCCTTTTCTTATACTTAAAACACTAATGCAAGTTTCGTTATAAATATTCAAAATTACAATATTTTTTGCAATTAATGTTCGTCATTACCTGTCCAGTTCAGGACTTTGCCTTTATACCTCCTCATCCTCTGGAGCCAGTTTCATTTCTAGGCCATTGATTTGATCGGTTACCCTGAGTTGGCAGCTGAGGCGGCTGTTGTCTTCGACAAAGAAGGCGTTATCCAACATATCTTCTTCATCTTCCTGCATTTCCGGCAGTTCGTGATCTGAAAGAATGTAGACATGGCAGGTAGAGCAAAGCGCCATCCCTCCGCAGGTACCCTTTACGGGAAGTTCATATGATTTGAGCACTTCCATCAAGTTGAGATTCATGTCGGTCGGTGCATCGAGAACGTGTTTTTGATCGTGACGATCAATGACGGTTACTTTTATCATAATAGTGAGTTAGCAGTAAACGGTCAACGGCAAAAAAACTGATTACCGTTTACTGTTTGCTATTTACATTATTCATTAAACCCCTGGTACGCCGGTCACAGTGGTATATTTAAAGGATAATTTTTTATCAGGATAAATGTGTTTGAAAGCAGACTGTACCATTAGGGTAGCTTCATGGAAACCGCAAAGGATGAGTTTGAGCTTACCTGGATAGGTATTGATGTCGCCTATGGCATAGATCCCGGAGATGTTGGTGCTATAATCATAAGTATCCACTTTTATGGCATTTTTTTCCACTTCGAGGCCCCAGTCGCCTATCGGTCCAAGTTTTGGAGATAATCCGAAAAGGGGAATAAAATGATCGGTTTCTTTTTCAAAATCACCATCTGTTTTGTGGTGGATTGTTACTTTTTGAAGGTGACCATTACCGGTCAGGCCGGTAACCTGAGCATTAGTAATCAGTTTGATCTGTCCTTTTTTATCCAGTTCATTTACTTTTTCTACCGAATCGAGTGCTCCCCTAAATCCGGTCCTTCGGTGGACCAGGGTGACTTCTTCTGCGACATCTGCCAGGAAGATGGTCCAGTCGAGTGCGGAGTCTCCTCCACCCGCAATGACCACTTTTTTCTTTCGGTATATTTCCGGATCGCGGATAATATATTCTACGCCATGATCTTCGAAGTGGTTGATATTTGAGATGGGCGGTTTGCGCGGTTCGAAACTTCCGAGGCCGCCTGCTATAGCAACGACCGGTGCTTTGTGGACGGTATTTTTATTGGTAGTAACCAGGAAGTGGCCATCTTCGGCTTTTTCCAGTTTTTCTGCCCGTTCGCCCAGGGTGAATCCCGGCTTAAAGGGTTCGATTTGCTTCATGAGGTTATCTACGAGGTCTCCGGCAAGCACTTCCGGATAGCCGGGAATATCATAAATGGGTTTCTTAGGGTAAATCTCCGACAACTGCCCGCCAGGTTGGGGGAGCGAGTCGATCAGGTGGCAGGAAAGTTTTAACAATCCTGCTTCAAAAACAGTAAACAGGCCTACCGGACCTGCACCAATAATTAAAATATCTGTTTGTACCATTTGCTAATAATTACAGTGTTCTTTAAAGAAAATCCAACTATTTTCTGAAAGAAGATTAAAAGTTGTTGAAGTGATTAATTGGTCAATTGAAACATTAAAATTCGATTTTGCGGTTTGGTCTTTAACACTTTAACCCCATAACAGTTCAACAAAAATAAACGATCAAATCACGGAAAAAAGTTTATTTCCCCTGGAAATTGGCTTTGCGTTTTTCGATAAAAGCGGCAGCCCCTTCGCTAAAGTCTTCGGTTCCGGTGGTGTGGCCAAAGTCTTGCACTTCCTTCAAAAATCCGTTGATGCTATTATCGAAATAAGCGTTGACGCATTCGATGACTTTTGCTACCGCAATCGGGCCTTTTGAGGAGATTTTTGTCAGCAATTCTTTAGATTTAGTCATGAGGTCTTCTTCAGCGACTACATGATTGACCAATCCCAGTTTTAAGGCTTCGTTTGCTTTGACCATATCCCCGGTAAGGAGTAGTTCCATTGCCTTACCTTTTCCTATATATTGGATCAATCGCTGCGTACCTCCGTAGCCCGGGATAATGCCAAGGTTAACCTCTGGCTGGCCGAATCTGGATTTGTCGCTAGCTACTCTTAAGTGGCAAGACATCGCCAGTTCGCATCCGCCTCCTAATGCAAAGCCATTGATGGCGGCAATGATAGGTTTAGGAAAACGTTCGATCAGAAAAAAGATCTCCTGGCCATACTGCGACATACGCTGGCCGGAATCGGCCGTTAAACCGAGGAATTCTTTAATATCTGCTCCGGCGACAAAGGCTTTCTCGCCGGCACCGGTGATGATAATCCCGGTGATCTCTTTTCGTTTTGGCGCATCTTCACTAAAAAAATGGTATAGCTCTTCCATTGTTCGTTGGTTGAGCGCATTTAATGCTTTGGGTCGGTTGAGGGTAAGGATAAGGATACTGCCGTCTAGCTCGATCGTTAGATTTTGATATTGCATCTATTAGGTGGTTTTATGACAAATGTTATTGAGTTGCGAAGGTAATTAACAATGAGCAAATTACAATGGGCAATGTGTAATTAAAGCGGCGGCGAGGCTGTATCGTAAATCTATGAGTTATCCTCTTAGAGAAGATCGTTTAGTGGCTCGCAACACCAAGAAGTTAAGAAACACCTTCAAGCAATATCGTTAACTAATCAGGTTAACTGAATGTTTCCGTCAGGTTAAAAAATTATATTTTAAAAAATAATTTTACAAAGCCTATTTAAGATGTATAGTTTGGAAAAAAGCCAGTTTTCAGACAAAAATAGCGCATACCTGAAAAAGTAGGTTGAAAAATTCCTCCCTTTTTACCCCCGCAAAATGACGTTCCAATTCCTTTCATAGGGACCAAAAATGAGTTATTCAGATAATTCCATGTGTATGTAGAATAGTTACATCCTTTGGTCAGTAAATTCTTCCTACTGATAGATTGCACTTGGGGGGTAGTGTGCTTTCCTGCAACATTTGATCGTCTAAGGCGTCTTTATAGTGAAAGTTGTTCACAAAAACAATTGTGAAAAAATAATTAAGAAAACAAAATTATAAACTTAAAAATCATTAAAAATGAAATCATTTAAAATTAAATTCTTTAGCTTGGTGTTTGGTAGCTTATTAATTTCATCTGTCGCTTTTGCTAATAACGAAGATGTGAAACCCATCAAAACAAAAGATTTTGGAACTGAGTTGGTGGAATTGATCCAGAATCCAGGCTTAGTCAAAAAAGGAATTGAAACGGCTAAAGCGAACATTCACTTCAAGGCAAACGAAAACGGAGATCTCGAGGTAGCAAAAGTAGTTGCGGAAACCGAATATCTGGAAACATTTATCAAAGAAAAATTAGAAGAAAAAACGTTTGATCTGGAAGGTATTAAAGCCGGACAGACTTACATTGTTAAAGTTACTTTCCGAGTAGAATAATAGTTGAGTTATAACATCTGTATTAGTGGTTGGAGTCATCCTGCAAGCAGGGTGACTCCTTTTTTTTTCGGGCTATTCAGAATCCTCTTTAGGCTGAAGTGGTTTCACTCTTTTGGGATTTTCTACCACTTCGCGCGCTTCTGCTTTGATCTTTTCTCTGAGTGGGTTTTCCCCCGGTAATTCTTCTAAGAGTTTTATCCCTTTTGCTACTTGTTCTTTAGCCTCTTGATTGTTAGGGTCTTTCTTGACCTTTTGGCTTGCTTTATCTATATCGATGTAGGCCTTGATTTCGCGGGCTTCCATATTGTCAGGAGCTTTCTGAAGGGCAGAATCAGCCAACATTCCAGCTTTTTCTGTATTACCTACCTGAAAATTACCCTTACTCACCTTAGCCAAAGTCTCCGGCCGGGAAATGGGCTTTTTTTCTATTGTCTTCAATTGTGTTTCCAGCTTTTTATAGGCTATCGAGTCATCTGGGTTTTGCTCAATCTCCCTGGTTATTTTTTCCAGTTCTATAACTTCTTTTGAAAAATTAATGCGTTGAATACTCGGGTAAGCGATCATCAAAGCGGGGATCAAAAAACCCAATATGTAAAATTTGGTAATAGGTTGCTTCCGGATAATTTGGGCCATAAAACCAATCAACATGACCAAAAACATTAAGGTACCCAAAACGATAAGCAAGATATCATGTAAATAAAGGCCCTCGAATAAGTTTTGCATAATACTTTTTTAATTAGGGGGAATTGCGTAGATAATCTATACTTTACAAATTAAAATCAAAACGAATATAATGAAAATATATTCCCCCTGCCCCCCTGATACCTTGAATCCTTGTACCCCCTGTACCCCCTGATACCCTGATACCTTGCTCCCCTGCCCCCCTGATACCCTGATACCTTGCCCCCCCTGTCCCCATCCATTAAAAAAAATCCCTTTTGTCTAGATAAGTTGAAAAACAATAGTATTTTTAATACCTTAAATGCATTATTTAAAAATGAAATCCTTATAAAAATGGGTGTTTTTAACGAATTTAAAAAATTGTTTTTCGGAGCGAAATCCGTTTCTAAATCTGCGGGTAAAAAGGCAGCAAAATATGGAAAAGAGAAAGGGGAGGAGCTTTCAGAAAAGACGGAGGAGTTTTTCGAAAATTCTAAGGAAAAAGCAGAAGAATTAGCTAAACAGATAAAAGAACGCGCCGAGGATTTCTGGGAAGATTCGGAAGAGACGCGGGAAGATATGAAAAAGAAAGCAGGTGAAACCTGGGAAAAAACAAAAGGAACTGCCGAAGAATGGAGCAGTAAAGCTAAAAAGAAAGCTAAAGATGTTTGGGACGATACGTCGGAATCTCGCAAAGAAATGAAAGAAAAGTCCGATGAGGTATGGGATAAAACTAAAGATATTGCGGAGGATGTGGGAGAGAAAGTCCTGGATGTTGGGGGTAAACTTTGGGAGAAAACCAAAGAAATTGCGGAAGACTTGGGTGAAAAGGTTATGGAAACCTCCGAGAAGCTTTCCAAGAAGGGGAAGGAATTTGTCGATCATGCTAATGAAGAAGAGGTTTCTAAAAAAGAAACTACTTCCACTGACGAGACAGATAATGATTTGGATCCGGATCAACTGTTTGATAATATCGAACAGACAAGCAAAGGAACTGCTGAGGATCCCAATGAAATAGTTAAGGAAGCGCAGAAAAAAACAACTACCTCTTTTGACGATACGATTGAAGAAGCGAAGAAAATGGCGGACGACCTTGAAGAAAAGGTAGAACCGGCAAAAAAGCCTTTTTATGAAGATCAGAAAAAAGAGGGATTGCTTGACGATAAAGACGATTTTTTTGAACGCGCCAAACGGTTTGCTGAAGGGGATTATCATAATGAAGGGCCTAAGGATGACAGCAAGGAGGGCGATATTACCCTCATTAACGATGAACCAACTCCAAAGAAAAAGCCATCAGCAGGAACGATTCCCGGGTTTGAAGATTTGGACGGAGATGGGGATGAATTGATTGATGATGCCATTATCGATGATGAGGACGAAAACGACGAACAAAAAAAGAAGGACGCGTAAAATGAATTTGCTTTATCATCCCATTTTTGCAAAGCACGAGACCAGAAATCATCCAGAGAATAAAAAAAGGCTAGACGCTTTTAAAGACCTGACTCCTACACAACCGATCAATGGAGAACCCTACCTGAAGGTTATCCACCGTTCTGACTATATTGAAAATATTAAAGAGTCGTGCAAAAATGTGGAGCGTCTGGATTTAGATACCTGGATTTCTCCGGATAGCTACGATGTTGCCTGCCGGGCGGTAGGTTTTACATTGATGGCTGCCGAAACCGGCAACTTTGCCCTGGTCCGGCCTCCCGGGCACCATGCTTTCCCGCATAAAGCTACGGGTTTTTGTCTGTTTAACAGTGTGGCCATTGCGTCCCAATTACTGGTTGAAGAAGGCAAACGGGTGTTGATCATGGATCTTGACGGCCATTATGGCGATGGCACCTCTTTTATTTTTTACCATACAGATAAGGTAATGTACTGGTCGATGCATCAGTTGCCGGCTTTTCCCGGCAACGGCACTATAGAAGAGATCGGCAATGAAAAGGGGCGCGGATACACCATAAATGCGCCTTTACCGCCGGGAAGCGGCGACGATATTTTTTGGTATACTTTTGATCAGATCGCTCCCATTGCCAAAGCCTTTCAGCCCGATGTCGTGGCTATTTCCGCCGGTTTTGATTCCCATCATGCAGATCCGTTGCTGGAACTAGGCGTTACCGTCAATACCTATTATAAAACAGGTAGATGGATCGCAACCCATTTTGACAACTACTTTGCCACTCTTGAGGGGGGCTACAATCCAGAAATTTTAGGTCCTGCGGTTTATAATTTTTTAGCGGGAATAAAAGGCTTTCAGATGCCCTACAAAGAAAAAGAAACAGAATCGAGTAGAAGGATTTGGGAAGCCTATGAGTATCAGTTTCATAATTTAGTGGAGATATTAAATCCGTATTGGAAAGTTTAACGCCAGATGAAGCTGAAACTAGATCCCCTATTTCATCCAAAAGTTATTGCCGTAGCCGGAGCTTCCAAGCGACCGGGAAGTGCCGGCGAGGCGATTATCAAACACTTAATAGGCTCTAAATTTGAGGGTACTATTCATCCCGTCAATCCTAAAGAAAGGAGTATCCTCAGTGTCAAGTGCTACCGTTCGGTATTGAGAGTGCCAGAACCAGTCGATCTGGCCATTGTTGCTACTCCTGACCATAAGGTTATTACGGTGATAAAAGAATGTTTTGAAGCTAATGTGGGGGCTATTATTGTGGTGACCGGGGCATTTAATACAGAAGACCAAAAAGAGCAGATGAATGAGATCAGGGAGATTTGCTCAGAAAAGACAATTCCCTTACTAGGAACGAATAGTTTTGGATTGATTCATCCCAATAGTTTTTTAAACGCCAGCTTTGCCGATAAGATGCCCAAGGCAGGTAAAGTGGCATTCATTTCTCAGAGTACTGCCATAAGTTCGGCTATTCTGGATTGGGCGGAATGGAAAAATATGGGGTTTAGTTATTTCATTTCACTGGGATATACACTCAATATTGATTTTCACCATCTGATCGACTATTTTGGAGCCGACCCTTATACCAATAGTATTTTGGTTTACATGGATTTCCTGACGGAGGCGCGGATATTTATGAGTGCTTCCAGGGCATTTTCCAGAAATAAGCCGGTTATTGTATTAAAGGGCGGAAGGAATGCGAAGGGAACTCAGATCATTAAAGAGACGGTAGGTCGGGAGATCGGAGCCTTTAAGACATACCGGGCCGCCTTTCAACGGGCGGGGATCATTCAGGTAAATACCATTCAGCAGTTGTTCGATACAGCTCAGGCCTTGGGGATGCAGCCCCGGCCAAAGGGCAACCGCTTGGCTATCATTACGAATTCTAATGCTCCCGGAATTTTAGCAACCGATTATCTACTAGAGAATGGGGGGGAACTACCGGAATTCTCCCAAAAAACGCTCGCAGCTTTGGGAGCAGTACTTCCCGAAACGTTTATCCGGAATAATTTCATCCGACTTTTTGCCAATGCAGAACCGGATTTATATGTCCATATCGTTGATATTTGTCTGAATGACCCGAATATTGACGGAGTGTTAGTGATACACAGTCCTCAATTTAATACCCAATGCAGTTCGATTGCCCGTGCTTTGGGAGAAAAATTTAGCTATACTTCAAAGACGATGCTCACTGTTTGGATGGGGTATGAAGAAGTAGCTGAAAGTTGGGATCTTCTGGAAGATCATAAAATACCTGTCTATCGTTTTCCTGAAAGTGCTGTGGATACCTTTTTGTTGATGTATACCTATGCCAAAAATATTGAGTCGCTATATCAGATGGTTCCATCCGTTCCGGAAGATTTTAACCCCAAAAAGGAAGCAGTTCGCCAGCTATTAAAAGAAGTAAGAGCTCAACAACGAACTATTCTAAATCGCGAAGAAGCCAAAAAACTGCTATCGCTTTACGAAATACCTGCCATTGATCATGTTGAAGTCAATGATCTGAAAGAAGCGCTGACCGCTGCCAGGAAATTGGTTTATCCGGTATTGATAAAATTGGCTTCGCCTCAAATTCTCCATGAAGAAAGATCGGAGTGGGAAGTGTTGGATATAAATAATGATCAACAACTTGAAGGAGCCTATCGATTGCTAAATGAAAAACTAGAAAAAACACCTGAGTCTTTTCCCGGCTATCGTATTTATTTAGAAAAAATGCATTTGACGGATTACAAATTGATCATCGGTAGTGAAAAGAATTCAATTTTCGGACCTGTATTGTTTTTTGGAATGGGGGGAGTAGCTAAAGACGTCTACGGCGATATAAATTATGGGTTACCTCCCTTAAATATGGCACTGGCTTTGCGTATGATTGAGGGAACAAAGATCTATCATTTGCTTAAAAAGGGCAATTATTTCCCGGGGGCGGATATATTATCGATTCAGTACTTGTTATACAAATTTTCCTATCTGGTCATGGAGTTTCCCGAGTTGAAAAAGGTAATCATGAATACCTTTGCGATTGATCGAAAAGGAGGGTTAGTGTCGGATGCTTACATCGAATTAGTTGAGTCGGCAGAAAGTAAAGAGGGGCCCGATTACAGTCATTTGGTGATTTCTCCCTATCCGGAGGAATATATAAAAAAGGTAACGTTGAAAAACGGACAAGAAGTGTTATTTCGACCGATAAAACCTGAAGATGAACCGCTGGAGCGGGAGATGATTAAAAAGTTTTCCAAAAAATCCATTTATTACCGATTTTTTGGGTATATCAATCATATTTCCCATCAATTTCTCAATAGATTTACGCACATTGATTACGATCGGGAGATCGCCATTATTGTTGAAATGGAGGAAGACGATAAAACGGTTATGGCGGGGGTGGTCAGAATGGTTGCCGATGCTTACAATGAGCATGCAGAATATGCCATTGCTATTGCCGATCCCTATCAGCGGCTGGGATTAGGTAATTTATTGACCGATTATATTTTAGAGATTGCGAGAGAACGCGGAATAAAAAAGATCTTTGCTTCTGTTTTAAAAGAAAACGAAGGGATGCTACATATTTTTAGAAAAAAAGGGTTTTCTTTCGAAGAAGAAGATTTCAATACCTTTTACGTTGAATTGGAGTTGTAGTATATAAAAACTCCGGTTTATTAATTAGAAAAAGATTTTGCATATGGGCGTAATTAAGCGCCAGGGGATTGCTTCGGGAATATTTATCTACATCGGAGTTATTGTCGGATTCATCAATACGGCCTTGCTGTTTCCTAAAATCCTTGGAGCGGAGATTCTTGGATTTACTCAGGTATTGATGTCGGCTTCCGGTGCATTGGGTATTTTAGCATTGGCGGGGCAGGATAATGTGTTGATTCGCTACTTTCCCTATTTTAAAGACCCTGAGAGAGGGCACCAGGGGATATTGTTTTTTGTTTTCTCCTTCGTACTGCTTGGCTTGGTTTTGGTTATTTCATTAGTATTGATTTTCAAGTCATCGATTATTGGTCTATTTAGTAAGGAAGCTAGCCGGGCTTTAACAGAAGAGTATTACTTTTTGCTTCCTCCGATGATCATTTTCAATAATTTCAATCTTCTTTTTTCTACCTATGCGGCGGCATTATTAAGGACCCGGGTGCCGACCTTTATTTCCGATGTTTTCAGGCGTTTTTTGACGTTGTTCATCATCCTATTATTCTTTTTCGGAATAATTGATATTACTCAATTTTTGGTTTTGTTTGTGGGGTGTTTCTTTGCGGTTACTGCCGGCCTGTTTGCGTATATTATTTGGATGAAGCAGTGGTTTTTCAAGATTAATTTTAATCTTTTTAAGGGGAAGATATTTAAGGAGATGCTTGTTTTTGGCTCATTTTCTGTCCTGTCCAAGTTTGGATCGCAACTCATTCAGCGGGTAGATATGTTGATGGTTGGAGCCATGTTAGACTATGGGGCTGCCGGGGTATATGCTCCGTTTTTGTTTATATCGATGTTGATCATTCTTCCGTTTCAGGGGTTGGGAAAAATAACAAGACCAATAATTGCGGAGGCTTGGAAGGAGGGGGATTTGAAGCAATTACAGTCCGTATTTCAGCGCACGGCCTTGAATGCTTTTGCAGTAGGGATGCTGCTCTTTTTAGGTATTTGGGTAAATATAGATCATGCAGTGACGATCCTTGGCGAAGAATTTTCCTCGGGTAAATACATAGCCCTTTTTCTAGGGATTGCACAATTAGTGCAGATCGTCTATGGATATAATATGGCGATTCTAATCAATTCACCTTCCTTTAAACTCGATTTTGTGATCAAGTTATTAATGGGTGGCTTAACGATTGCTTCCAATTATTTTTTAATAATAGCCTTTGGTGTGGTGGGGGCTGGAATAGCTACAGCGCTTACTTTTCTAATTATTAACCTGATCATTCAGTTGGTATTGTATAAAAAGTACCGTTTGCATCCTTTTAGTAAAGGGACCTTAAAGATTGTAGCTATTGGGGGTGTTACCTACTTTGTAGGAGTTATGATACCAAGTTTAAACCAAATACACTTTATGCTGGATTTGTTCGTCAGGTCGGCTGTTATGACGCTGATATTTGTAGGGTTAGTAATATATTTTAAAATTTCGCCTGATATTAATGCGGTGTTCAGACAGGTGTTAAGAAAGTTGGGATAATTGGTTTTTCTTTTGTTTAATTTCTTCTGGAAGGTGTTGATAGATACGTTCGATAATTTCCACTACTTTCAGTCCTTCCAGGGCATTGGTTGTTATTGATTTTCTTCCTTTCAAAACATCCACTACATTTTCGATCACTAGTCCGTGATTGGCGGCGGAGCCTTTGTAGGGGCCATAGTCATTAGCCGGATTGGTAGGAGGGAGTTCTGGCATTTCATAGTTTTCTACATTACACAGTTCTACTTCATTCATATATTGCCCTCCTATTTTGACGCTTCCTTTAGTTCCCATTACGGTGAGGCTACTTTCTATATTTTTTTGCCATACAGAAGTGGTGTAGGTCAGGCATCCCATCCCTCCATTGACGAATTTAAACTGCACGAAGCCAGTGTCTTCAAAGTCGGTAGAATGTTGATGGGAAAAATCGGCAAACTGGCCGTGGATATCGGTAATATCACCAAAAAGCCAATACATAACATCAATAAAGTGAGAAAACTGGGTAAACAGCACGCCACCATCGAGGTCTTTATTACCATGCCAGGCGTGTTTTTTTCCGTCAACAAAATAGTACCGGTCGTCCCGGTTCCAGAAGCAATTGATTTGAACCAGGAGGATATCGCCAAGCAGGTTTTGTTCGATCACATCTTTGACCCAGATAGAGGGGGGAGAGTAGCGGTTTTGCATGACGCAAAAGACATGTCTGGACACATTGAGCGCTTTAAAGATGATCTGTTCAGCATCTAATTTATTGAGAGCCATGGGTTTTTCGATAACCACATGGTGTTTTTGGTCTAATAATTTTTGTGCTTGTTGGGCATGTAACCCATTAGGAGTGCAGATACAAGCTACGTCAAATGTCAGATTTTTTTCCAGCAGGAGCTCCAAGGATGGGAAAAAAGGGACGTTGTATTTTTCCAGTCCAAGTAGTTCTTTGGGCCGGTTGTCGCATAGGGCGATGAGTTCGGCTTCCGGATTTCTGCTTACCATTTCGGCGTGTCGCTTACCGATATGGCCGCATCCAATGATTACAAATCGCACGTTTCCGGTGGTTATCGTCATAATTAGTCTCGCTTTAGGCATGTGGGACAAGGAGAGGAGCTAAGTGGGATTAGCTACTGCTCCCTGTTTAAATTTGCTAAAAAATGTTGGATTTAAACACCTGTGAGGTTTTTATTTCCTGCGCGTTTGCGTTCGTGTTCTTTCAGGAGGATTTTTCGCAGGCGTATATTTTTTGGTGTAATTTCTACGTATTCATCGTCGTCGATATATTCGAGGGCTTGCTCAAGGGATAAAATAACCGGTGGAGCGAGTTTTACTTTGTCGTCTGCTCCTGCGGATCGCATATTGGTTAATTTTTTTGTTTTGATAACGTTGACGAGCAGGTCATTATCGCGGGTATGTTCACCGGCGATTTGTCCTTCATAGACATCGACTCCAGGCGGGATAAAGAATTTACCGCGTTCCTGGAGTTTGAACATGGCGAAGGGGATAGAGGTACCGGTTTCATGAACGATCAGGACGCCTTTGGATCTGGAGGGGACTTCGCCTTTCCAGGGTTCGAATTTTATAAAGCGGTGCGAGATAATGGCCTCGCCGGCAGTAAGGGTAAGGACTTGGTTACGGAGGCCAATTATTCCTCTGGAGGGAATTTCGAATTCGAGGTGCATGAGGTCTCCTTTGGGTTCCATGGTAGCCATTTCTCCTTTTCTGTTAGTTACTGCTTCGATGACTTTGCCGGAGTGGGTATCTGGGACGTCGATGCTAAGCAGTTCGATGGGTTCGTGTTTAATACCGTCTATTTCTTTAATAATGACCCGGGGTTTACCGACTTGAAGTTCGTACCCTTCGCGGCGCATGGTTTCGATGAGTACGGACAGATGAAGGATACCGCGCCCGTAGACGATGAGAGATTCGGGAGAATCTGTTTCTTCGATGCGAAGGGCTAGGTTTTTTTCCGTTTCTTTAAGGAGGCGGTCGCGGAGGTGTCTGGAGGTTACAAATTCTCCTTCCTGTCCGTAGAAAGGGGAATTATTGACGGTAAACAGCATGCTCATGGTTGGTTCGTCGATAGAGATTGGGGGCATTCCTTCCGGTGTTTCGAAGTCGGCGATGGTATCGCCGATGTCGAATGCTTCCAGACCGGCTATGGCGCAGAGGTCGCCAGCTACGACTTGCTCTGCTTTTACTTTACCGAGTCCGGAGAACGTATACAGTTCGCGCACGCGAGATTTTACGACTGATCCGTCTCGTTTTACGAGGGAAATAGGTGTATTTACGGCGATGGTTCCTCTAGTCACCCTTCCGATAGCGATTCGTCCGATATAATTAGAGTAATCGATCGTGGTGATTTGCATTTGAAGGGACCCTTCATTGACTACAGGTGGTGGAATATGTTGGAGGACCTGATCGAGCAGGAAGGTTACGTCTTCGGTAGGTGATTGCCAGTCGGGGCCCATCCATCCCAGTTTAGCGGAGCCGTAGATGGTAGGAAAATCGAGTTGTTCTTCGGTGGCATCGAGGTTAAACATGAGATCGAAGACTAGTTCGTGGACTTCTTCGGGGCGGCAATTTTCTTTATCAACCTTATTGATGACTACCAATGGTTTGAGGCCTAGTTGGATAGCTTTGCTAAGGACATATCGGGTTTGAGGCATAGGGCCTTCGAAGGCGTCGACGAGTAGGAGTACGCCGTCGGCCATATTGAGCACACGTTCTACCTCTCCGCCGAAATCGGCGTGACCGGGGGTATCAATAATATTGATTTTGGTGTCTTTGTAGTCGACAGAAACGTTTTTGGAGAGAATGGTGATGCCCCGTTCTCTTTCCAGGTCATTATTGTCGAGGATCAGTTCTTTACGCTCTTCATGATCTTTAAATAATTGGCATTGATAAAGGATTTTGTCGACGAGCGTTGTTTTTCCGTGGTCGACGTGAGCGATTATAGCGATGTTACGTATTTCAGTCATGTTTATTTTTTTGAGGTGCAAAGATAGGGGTTTTATTCTAATCAAAATGGAAAAAGTATCGTATAAATAATGGCGCAGTAGGTGGACTGCACGTATAAGTGGACTGCACCTATAGGTGCAGTCCACTTATACGTGCAGTCCACCTGGCGTAGCATATTGAAAGAGAGTAGCTTAGGTTGTTTTTTCGCTGGGGGGTTAAGGTGTGGCACACCTATAAGTGTGCCACACCTATAGGTGGGGCATGCTTATTCCGGACTAAAAGCCTTGTTCAGGCTTGAAAATGTTAAAAAAACAAAATAAAACAATCTTTAATGTATTTATATTTTTTAAATTTATTTATTTTTGCCGCTAATGTTTGGTAAAATGCATGATTGACTATTGTTGCTTGTTTTTTTTGATGTGTAAATTGTTGTTTTATAGTATTTAGTTTTGCTCTCTTATCTGGTAAGCACATCATGTTACTAAAATTGAAGAAGTTCTAATTTTTGCATCGAGATTGTGTATACTAATAATTTCGATCCATAACAAGAGAAAAAAGTATCCCATGAAGCGATTTTTTACTTTATCCTGTTTTTTTGCTATTGTATCTATCGGCTACTCCCAGCAACTTCCAATGTTTACCCAATACCGCGAGTATCGGAGTATTATCAACCCTGCAGCTATAACGGGAGGATATCTAAATCACGAACATAATTTTTCTGCCGGAGTTTCCTACCGTTCTCAATGGACAGAGATCAGCAGTGCGCCAAGGACGGCTGTCCTGCACGGTGAATATATGACCACAGATTATGAACCTTTTAATCTGATCGTTGGAGGCTCTATTTTACATGATCAAACCGGACCGACGGGTTTCACTGGAATATATGGCCGGATTGGCGGGCTGCTTTCAGGAGATCCCTACTATGGCGGTATCTCTGCGGGTATCACGATCGGTGCGGTTCAATATAGAGTCAATGCGTCAGAATTAAGAGTACGCGAAGAAAATGACATTTTGGCCATGACCGATCAAAATAAAGTTTTCCCTGATGTAGGTTTAGGGGTTTTTGCTTACACGTTGCTAGAGGGAGGTTGGTTTGATGAAGACCATCTGTATGGCGGGATATCTATCCCTCAGGCTATTGGACTAGACCTGGAGTTTCAGGGTGAAGACGGTACTTTTAGTACTAAGCGGGTACAGCATTTTTACGGTACTGTTGGTCTTTATAAGTATTTGAATGATGATAGCTTTCTGGAGCCTTCTGTATGGGTTAAATACGCACCGAATGCTCCGGTTAATGTTGATGTTAACCTCAGATACCAGTTATCTTTTAATTTTTGGGTAGGTGCGGGATACTCGACAGCCAATGCGATGCATCTGGAAACAGGTGTGGTGCTTGGTGACAATGTAAGCCATCAAAATAATCTGCGCATTGGTTATGGATTCGACCATTCATTTACCTCTTTTGGCCCATTTGCCGGAAGTACTCACGAAATTAATATTGCTTATTCTTTTCAAACAAATTAATTGTTTGTATTAGATATATTGCTTTTTTTGAACAATCATTTATTAACACCCAGAAGTTCCCACAAAATCCGATCATCCCATGATTAAATTTAGGGTCTTACTTGTTTTTGCGCTTTTTATTTATTTTTCTTCAAGCATATTTGCACAGCCAACGTTTACTTTATCGAATTACGATACGTTCCCAGGCTCCCTGATCTGTGTTGAGGTAGAAGTAGACGATTTTACCGATATTAACGGATTTCAATTCACACTGAATTGGGACCCGAGCGTGTTGGAATACGAATCGGTAGGTAATTTTAATCTTGATTTTCTTGATAGTGGTAGCTTTGGTACCACAGATGTTGCTAATGGAAATCTAGGGCTCATCTGGTTCGATTTTGAACTTGACGGTGAATCCCTTCCTGATGGAACAGTCGTCTTTGAAGTTTGCTTTTCAGTTGTTGGAAATTCAGGCGATAACACCGACATTGAGCTTGTCAATGGTCCTGTATCTATTGAAGTGACAGATGTAGGTGGCAATTCCGTCGGCTTAAATCAAAGTGGTGGTACCATCAATGTGATCGGTCCTAATTTCCTGGACGTATTTTTTGATGAATATATAGTTGAAGAAGGAGAATCTTTTTGCGCGGATGTCATTGTCGTCGGTTTTGATTCGATAACGTCTCTTCAAATGTCCTTTAATTGGGATCCTACGGTTATCCAATTCGATTCTCTTACTAATTTTAACCTTCCTGGTTTTTCCAACAATAATTTCAATTTAACCAATTCGGGTAATGGTATTATAAGTATGTTATGGAATGCTCCGAATGGGCAGGCTGTGTCTATACCTGATGATACTATTATGGTGAGCTTATGCTTTACTGCAATTGGGAATACCTGTGAGGGTACGGAACTCAATTTTTCATCTTCACCCGTCCCCATTTCTGCCTCTAGTAGCCTGCTCGGCTTCACTATCGTTGATCCTACTGACGGCCGTGTTGGTGTTGCAAATCCACTCACTATCTACACTACTGATGAAGAAGTTTTTCCAGATGAAACCGTTTGTGTGGAGGTAGGAGTAATAGATTTTAATTGCGTACTTTCATTACAATATACTATTGCTTGGGATACTGCAGTTCTGGATTTTCAATCATTGGAAAACTTCAACTTGCAATACCTCGATAATAGCGCTTTCGGGCTTACCAACGTCGATAATGGAGCATTAACCTTCGCCTGGTTCGATCTGGATTTTAGCGGAGAGGAACTACCCGATAGCACCGTCATCTTTGAGATTTGTTTTGATGCCGTAGGCATGGAGGGAGATCAAACACCCGTCTACATAACGGATACCCCAACCACTATAGAAGTAGTCAATACCAACGGAGATAATGCCGGGCTTAATCCAGATACCGGAATTGTGGAAATCCAAAATGTTATCCTGGTAATTGATACCTTAATAGTAGGCGTTAATTGTGATAATCTAAGCGGAGGTAGTATTGACCTGACTGTTGAGGGAGGACAGCCGCCCTACAGTTTTGTTTGGGATACTCCAGATATGGATACGACGGAAGACGTGGACAGTTTGACCAACGGTACTTATACCGTAACGATCACAGATTCTGCCAATCCAATCCATACCACTATTGCTTCCTTTAAAATAGAAGGCGACTTTGAAGCACCTGAAGCTTCTGTCGGGCCCGATACCACCTTTAACGATTGTTTTGCCTTTCCTCTATTAGTGGAAGGAACCGGTACATTAGGGCCAGATATCACTTATGAATGGGTAACAACAGGCGGACAGATTATCGATGGCGCTGATACCCTAAATGTGCTGGTAAATGCTCCGGGAAAATACGAGCTTATTGTTACCGATACGACTAATGGCTGCGGGGCAAGCGATTCTATCAATATATTTGGAAATTTCGTGTTCCCGGTCGCTGAAGCCGGTGCTGAAAAAGAAATCACGTGCGCCAGCGCTTTTGCTTTGCTTGACGGAACAAATTCAACCGATGGTCCCAATATTATTTACGAATGGATCGCCAATCCCGGCAATATCATCAACGATGGAGATACTCAAACTCCACTGGTTAATCAACCGGGGATCTACACCCTTACTGTAATAGATACCCTAACGGGTTGTGCTGCCTCTGATGACGTTGAGGTAGTTGAAAACCTGGTAATTGCCGGAGGTTCGGCCGGACCTGATACTGTTCTGACCTGCGATGTTACGGAAGTACTCCTCAATGGAGAAGCGCCTGGAAATTTCAATTACATACCGCAATGGTACACCATTGGAGGAAACATTGTGGAAGGGGCTGAAACTCTGCAACCCTTAGCAGATCAGGGAGGTACGTACTGTATGATTATCTTCAATATCGATAACGGATGCTCAGACACCTCCTGTCTTGAAATTACATATGATACCATCCCTCCAACAGTTGACGCAGGCCCCCAAGGATTTATTGACTGTCAGAATAATACTTATGAAATTCAGGCAACCAACTCTTCTTCGGGGCCTTTATTCGATATTAGCTGGTCGACTGATTCAGGTAATATTATCTCTGGAGAAAATACCTTGACTCCAACCGTCGATACGGCTGGTGTTTACGAATTAACTATCCTCAATACAGATAATGGCTGCGAAGCCTCAGATACCGTTCTGGTAACCGAAGATCCCGATATTCCTCAGGCAGATGCGGGTCCTGATACCACGCTTACCTGTGTAAGGGATACCGTATTTCTTGACGGATCAGGCTCTCCAACAGGACCTCAATTTACTTATCAATGGGAAGTGGTTCCCGGATCGGGAGGAAATATTGTTCAAGGCGCTAATACCCTGACTCCTCTAGTAGATGCTGCAGGTGTTTATCAATTAATTATTACTGATACCGATAATATGTGCTCCGGTGCCACCTCTGTCAGTGTGGTTTATGATACTATTCCTCCGGTTGCGGATGCCGGTCCGGATAAAATTATCAATTGCGGAATGACGAATGTGGTGCTCGATGCCTCCGGTTCCACTCAGGGACCTTCTATTTTCTATCAATGGACTACAGTTGACGGAAATTTTATCGATAATACAGACACCAGTATCTTTGCTTCTGTTAATATTGCCGCGGATTATAACCTAACTGTCCTGGATACACTTACCGGATGTATGTCAGAAGATATGGTCACGGTAACGCAAAATCCCGATGTTCCTATTTCTAATGCCGGGGTTATGACCAACTTAACCTGTACCGATTCTGTCGTCGTACTTGACGGTAATGGCTCGACTCAAGGCAGTAATATTGATTATTTCTGGTCTTCTCCTGGCGGACAAGGCTTTGTCACTCCAATGGATTCGGTGATCGTCGGAGTTAATCTACCCGGTACCTATACCCTTGTCGTTACCAATACGAATAATAATTGCTTCAGTGTTTCTACCGTAGATGTAGGGATTGATACCGTGGTACCGGTCCTTAACTTCCCGGATACCAGCCAGATCAATTGTTTTGAACCCGAGGTGGATTTATTTATACAGGTCGACTCGGCGGCCAACCCGTCTTTCGAATGGACGACCGATATTGGAAATATCGTCTCCGGTGAAGATACGAATGCTCCAACGATCGATCAAGGTGGCATGTATGAAGTTGTTGTTACCAATGATGATAATGGATGTACAGCTGTTGCCGCTTTAAATATTGATGAAGATACAGAAGCGCCGGAGGCACTGGCTGCTTCTGCTGATCAATTAGATTGCGAAACCAGCCAAGTCACGATCGACGCTTCTGCAACCCCTCTTGGGCCAGATATTGTTTTTGAATGGACCGACTCTTCAAATTTTATTTCTGGAGGAAATACGCTGACTCCTACTACGGAAACCCCGGAGATTATGAACTGATCGTAACGGACACGATCAACGGCTGTACAGATACAGTAGTAGTTTCTGTAGATCAGGATGTTGAGCAACCGGTGGCTGATGCAGCAGCCTCCGGGCCTATTGATTGTAATAATCCTGAAATTAATCTGGATGGATCGGGCTCTTCTTCAGGAACTGATTTTATTTATGAATGGACCACCAATAATGGAAATATTGTCACCGGAGAAAGTACTCCAACTCCTACCATTGATCTGGACGGCATATATGAGCTTACTGTTACGGATACTACCAACGGCTGTACAGGAACCGATGCTGTGATAGTAACTATTGATACGATATCGCCTACTGCTGTTACCGGCAGTGATTTTGACCTCGGATGCGAATTAGACCCTTTAAATCTTGATGGCGCTGGTTCTTCAACAGGACCAGGTATCGAATACAATTGGTCGACGGTTGATGGTACCATCGTACAAGGAAATAATTCCCTCAACCCGCTCATTGATGGCCCGGGCACCTATGTTTTAAGCGTAACGGATTCCGATAATGGCTGCTCGGCTACTGCTTCAGTGACGGTCACTCAAGATATAGACCTGGAGGCTGCTGTAGCGGCCGAGGATGATTTCTTCTGCGACGGCACCGCGGACTCCATCGAGCTAAGCGCTAACCTCCCTGCCGGAACTACCGGAAATTGGTCATCTCCCTCGGGAGCCGCCACTACTGACCCAGATGAAAATATTACAACTGCAGAAAAATTATCTGGAGGAGAAAATATCTTTATCTGGACCCTTTCTACCGATATCTGT